>JAPLMQ010000037.1 GCA_026386955.1 Planctomycetota bacterium | reverse complement strand
ACTCGCGCTCCCCTCCACCGTTATCCCGACTACGGCTGGCTGCGCGGGTTCAACATCGTCCCCCCTTTTCTTCCTCTGCAAAATGGTCGGCGACGTTCGCTGGCCAAGAGCCAACTGGGAAATCCCAGTCAAAGGAGCATCGGATGGACGTGAACAAGCTCACCGAGCAGTTCCACCTGGACGGCTTCATCATCGCCAAAAAAGTCTTCACCGTCGACGAAGTCAACCGCATTGACGAAGCGCTCACCGCCCACATCACGAACTTCGCCGCGACGCTCTGTGCGGGCGATATCTTCTATGAGCCCGACGGCAAGACCATCAAAAGCATGTTCCGTCTCGATCGGCGCGACAAGTTCTTCGCCGATCTCACACAGGACCCGCGCCAGTTGGGCCTCGCGAAGGCGATCTATCCAAGCGAGCCGATGGAGTCGACCTACATGACGTACTTCGGCAAGGCCGCGGGCGATGGCACGCCAGCGCCGCCGCATCAGGACAATGGCTTCGCCCTGTGGGAGCCGCCGCTGGGGATGAACATCTCGATCGCGATCGATCCGCACACACTCAACAACGCCGCGATGCGCTGCAATCGCGGTTCGCACCGGCTGGGCCTGTTGGATCACACATCAAGCGGAGTGCCCGGATTCAGCCAGAAGCTTGCCGCGTCGATCGACGAAAGCCTTTACCCCGCGGTCGCCTGCCTGATGGAGCCTGGCGACCTGATGGTGCACCACATCAACACTGTGCATTTCAGCGGCGCAAACCGCTCAACCCAGAGCAGGCGGATGCTGACGACGGGCTACTGGAGCTCACGCGTCAAACGCGACGAAGTGCGCTACGCGGTGATCCAGGCGGAGCGATTGCGCTTGCACGGCGGAGTCGCCGATGTGAAGTGAAGTTAAGAGGAAGAAAAAGGGGACAGGTCTGCTCCGTCGCAAACCTCCAGAATGAGGTCCAAGGCAAGGGCCGACTCTTGGTGAACACCTCGAAAATCGCTGGAAGTCCGACGTTCGATCAGTGGCATGGTCCGTCGAGTTCAGTCTTGAAGTGAGGTTTGCGACGGGGGAGTAAAAGGGGACAGGTCTGCTCTACACCCAGCCCCAGCTCTTCGCCTGCCTGGCCTACATGGCGCTGATCCGCGCCGACTACCGCGGCGTCGAGGCGCACCTCAAGGACCTCCCGGGCGTCTGCGCCTGGATCGGCATCAAGAAGGCCCCGGACCATTCCACGTAGAACCACACCACCGGGGCGGCCCCGCCGCCCATGTTCGTGACGATGAACCCCACGCGGGGGAACAATTCGTCCTTGTGCCACTCGACTTTCGCCACGACGAGGCGGGGCTTCTCCCAGGTGGCGGCCTGGTACTGGAAGTCGTGGTACTTCACGATCGGCTTCTCCGGCGGGCGGCCTACCGTTTCGGCGTTGCCCCATTCGGGTAGAAATGAAGATTCCGGAGACCCGTCGGTAAATCTTAACCGCCCAATGGCGTTCTGCCTGCGCCAACCGCCGCTTCCATCAAGGCGGTATGGATTGCCTCCGGTATCGACGGCGACCTTCAGCAACAGTCATGTTCCCCTGAGGGCATGACGATGCAGTTGACTGCCGAAATCAATTGTGCCCGAAGAATTGGGGTTGAGCATGAGATGACCTTCCCCCTCATCGGCACCGGTGGCACCGAGGATGTTCAACGGGCCGTTGCACAAGCCCTTACTTCCAATGGCCTGCCTTCTGTGGTCAGGGGACACAGCAGCAGCCTGATTCCGCCAGGCTATGACCTTGCCATCGAGGTGGATGCTTCGGTCCGTGGCGAACGCCGATACGAGGGCATTGCCTGGTTTCCCATCGAGGTCAAGACCCGAATCCTCAATGGCGTCACTGACTGGGAAGCCATCGTTCCAAAGACCCTGGAAATCTGCCAATACCTGGGCGGAAGGGTCAATCACACGACAGGTCACCACATGCATGTTTCATTTGAAGAAGCCAAAATCGATTTTCGAGCCATCCGAAGTATTTACATTAAAAGCTTCATTCCGTTGCGGTAGTTGTGGTTTATCCGCCGACGTGCTCAAGAGCGTCACGACCATGAACGCTCGCGATAGGCTCGGGCAGCCGGAATCGGCCAACGAATGTGCCTCGTGCCGAGCGGTCGCGGCCAACCACCACCCTGCACCGATCTCATGTTATCTGCTCCAGTGTTATGACCCCGCGGTTGATGCAACGGGCCATCCCTATAACGGGCGGTACTTCAAGGTTCCAACGGCGGCTGACATCGAGCGACTGATCGCAGTTGAGCGAGAATGGGTGTCGCGAAAGCACGCCGATTTGGCCGAGATGTGGCCGAAGGCGGAACTGCCTCATGTGTGGAGCACCCATGGCTGGGCTTTACCAGAGCACGGTTACACCCACTGGTACAAGATGTTCAATGCGAGGCAACTTCTCCTCCACTCGTTGCTCATTCAACAGTGCGCGCCGGGGAGGGGTACAAATGAGGAGGTGCGACTACACGCGGCTGGGGCCGTACAGCAATTCCTCCGCAACCAGAACTTACTTTGCATTTGGAACGAGCAGGCCGATAAGCTTGAGCCGTTTTTGTCCAATCCCTACATGCGGCCCAGAAACACAACCGTCGAGTGCAACATGGTTGGAGCGTTAGGGAGAGGTAATTGGATTGCCTGTGCAGCAGGCATCGTGGAGGGAATACAGGATGCAAACGCCCCAGTCGATACGGTGATTGGCACTGACGAATCCAAGGCAAGAATTGCGATCGGCGATCCCGTTCAACCAGGGGCGGTCATATGCAATCACTCTTCTTCTGATGTACCCGCTGCCTGGGAAAAGACATTTGACTTGGCGATCACCGATCCGCCGTTCGGTGAGAATATCACATATGCCGACATGTCAGACTTCTTTTATGTATGGCTGCGGATGGTGCTCATGCAAGACTATCCTGAGCAATTTGGCCCACGGTTTGTCCCCCAGACGTTAGAGGCCATCAGCAATCCATTCCGCAACCCCGGAATGGTCGAGGATGGTGACGATGCCGGCAAACAGTCCAACGCCGACGCGTTTTACCTTCGCATGATGACCGATTGCTGGGCCGAGACCTGTCGCGTCCTCCGGCCCGGTGGTATCCTTGCCTTCACATTCCACCACGATAAAGACGAGACGTGGACGCTCGTCCTCCGCAGTCTCTTTGACGCAGGCTTCTATCTGGAAGCGACATATCCAGTTGTATCCGACGAGAGCAAGGGCGAAAACGCAGCCTTCGGGTCGCAGAAGATCGAGTACGACGTCATTCACGTCTGCCGCAAACGGCTCGAAGACCCAAAACCGGTCTCTTGGCCGAAGATGCGACAGTGGGTGAAGTCCGAGTTGTCCCGGCTTCGCCCACTCTTGGAATCGTATAAGAGCCGCGGACTTTCCAATGCCGATATCCGCGTCATATTGCGGGGCAAGGCCTTGGAGTTCTACAGCCGGCACTACGGCAAGGTGCTCATCTCGGCCCCCGGCGGGGAGGAGGCGGTGCTCTCGATCCGCGAGGCCCTGATGGGCATCAACCAACTTCTGGACGAGAGCAGCGGGCAGCCCGGCGAACGCCCGCCCAGCATCGTCCAGCCCGTGGTCTACCAGTACCTCCGCCTCTTCGGCGTGAAGGCCGCCTATAGCCGCGATGAGGTCTCCAAGCTCCTCCGTGGCACGGCCGTCCAGCAGCGGGACTTCGACCGCGCGGGCGGCGCCGGCGGCCCGTGGATCGTGGAGGAGGACAAGGTCGTCTCCCGGGTGGCGATCTACGACCGGTTCCAGAAGATGCGGCTGAGGTCTCGCCGCGAGCTGAAAACGGAACTCGACCAGGCCCACTTCCTGATCGGTGCGGCCATGCCGGTGCGGGAGGGGGACACGGGCGTGAACATCGAGAAGGAACTGGAACGCGACTCCTTCCTGGTCCGCCCCGGCGTCGAGGCCCTGCTCGACTGGTACAGCAAGACGCCGGCCGGCCCCGAGGAGCCCGAGACGCCCCGGGCCGCCGGCCTGGCCTTGGCCCTGCTGCGGGCGGCCTTCGAGGCCAAGCGGGCCCGGATGCGGCAGGAGCAGCCGATGCTGTGGGAGGAATGGGAGGCGGCGAGTCTGGCGGTGGCGTGATCGGTACGGGGCGACCGCGTCTTGGAGTCAGGTATGCAGGAACTCGTCAGCTTGGGCGTGTGGGACAAGATCAAGACGCTCGCGAAGCGAGGGCGGCCTCGCTTGGCCGCGGTCGCCTATGCCAGCAGCGATGCCTACGTGAAGTTCGGCCGGGGCGACGTGCTGATCGTCGATGCCTCGGATCGCGCGATCAGCACCGCGTTAACGTCGGCCAAGGTGCTCGCCGCCGCGGCGCGGCGCGGGGCACAAATCTTCCACATGCCAGGCCTACATGCGAAGGTGTTCGTCCTTGGAAACACGGCCGTGATTGGGTCGGCCAACATGTCCGTATCCTCGGCGAACGATCTGATCGAGGCAGCCTTCGTCACCGACAGTCGCTCCGCGGTCGCGGCGGCCAAGTCGCTGATTCTGCAACTGGCGGACCAGGCGAACGTCGTTGACGAACGCTTTTTAAAGCGGATCAAGGCCATCAAGGTGGAGAGGACAGGCGGCCGCGGCGGCGGCAAGCGGAAGTCCGGCATCAAAGTAGACACATCGGGATCGAGCACTTGGATTGTTGGACTTGGAGAACTAAAAGAGGATGAGCACGAAGATGAGGCGGCTCGTGCGGACGAGGGGGAACGTCACGCAAAAGAATTACAAAAATGGGGCAATAGCCACATCTATTGGATTCGATGTGGTGGCACGGATTCCTTTTCCCGACAGGCCAAACCGGGGGATTTTATAATTCAGATTCTGAAGCCGCTGAGAGGTGCAACGCGTGTGCTGCGCCACTGCGCGGTCCTTCGACGCCAAAATGAACCTGGCAACGTCACGAGATTTTACATTGAGGAGCCAGCGGGAATCGAACGTCGGAGCATGAGCTTGATGGCGTTTCGTGCGTTGTTGCATCAGCATGGATGGAAAGGCAAAGTCGGCCCGACAATGAGTCGTCGCATCGGCTTGAGGCTCGCAGACGCTTTGCATGACAATTGGGGGTCGGCGAAATGAACATCTCTCCGCGGCGATCACGATGCTCTTTGTCTTTCGGGGTCAAGCCATGCAGGAAATGACAAGCACCAAGTGGAAGCGACGGGGCAGCAGCATCGTCTGGCACGCCGACCTGTTGGCGGACTTGGTACGCGACGTCGAGCCGGTGTCGGTGCGGGCGCTTCTGGGCTGGCTGAACTCGGGCTTCCCCGACTCCCCCCCGGAAACCCCGGGGAATCCTGGGGCGGCCGGGACATCGGCGGGCGGCACCCAGACGGTGCTGGTGGGCGGGCTCCAGACCGTGGTGGAGACGATGATGCAGACCCACCCGCCCGAGGCCGTGGCCGAGTGGCTGCGGACCAACGCCTTGGCGGTGGTGCGGGCCTGGAAATCGCACTGGCCCAACGTCGGGCTGGTCTTCGTCATGGACGGCCCGGGCACGCTCTTTGAGTTCAACGAGGGGGACGAGCTGGTCTACTTCGGCCGAGGGCGCGACCGCAGCAAGAAGGTCAAGCTCTCCTCCGCCATCTGGAACGGGGCGGCCTCGGGCGCCGGGGCGTACCAGCTCATTGTTGAGAAGACCGGCGGCCGAGAGGTGGGTGGGTATTACGTGGGGTGGCTCTCCTAAGACATGAAATCGAACGCGCCCCCATCTCGTCCGCTTGCTTCGGAGGGTTCCTTGGAGCCGCTTCAAGGAACCTCCCCGACGTTGTCGGTGGGTGAGACGATCACACACACGGAACTGGGCGAAGGCGTCCTCGTCCGCATCGAGGCCAGCGGCTACGCCCGCGTCTATTTCCGAGAGCACGGCGAGCGGCAGGTACCCGTCACCACGCTGGCCCGCGGGGCGACGTGGGAAGAGCAGGTGGTGGCCGCCCTCAAGCCCGCCACGCCCGAGGCGGTCAGGCGGCTCTGGTTGGCTGTCGAGGCGGAGCGGCTGCCCCTGATGGACAGTGCCGCCACCCTGACCGCCGCCAAGGTTGACCTCCTGCCCCACCAGATCGTCCTGACCTACCGCGTGGCCAACGCCTCGCCGCGGCGGTTCCTGATCGCGGACAGCGTCGGGCTGGGCAAGACGATCGAGACGGCACTGATCCTCCGCGAGTTGGCGTCGCGGGGCGAGCTGGGGCGGGCGATGATGGTGGTACCTGCCGGGCTGGTGGAGAACTGGCGGCGCGAGCTGAACGAGAAGTTCAGCCTCGACTTCGAGGTGTTCGGCTCGCAGGGCGACGTCACCGACCGCAAGAGCAACGCCTTCGCCAAACACAACCGGTTGATCGTCAGCATCGACACGCTGAAGCGGCCGGCGCGGGTGAAGAAGCTGCTGGAGGCCCCGCCCTGGGACCTGATCGTGTTCGACGAGGCCCATCACCTGACGGCCTATGAGTCGGGCAAGAAGGTGCAGAAGACGCAGAACTTCAAGCTGGCGGAGGCCCTGCGGGAGCACAGCCGGGACTTGATGCTGCTCTCGGCCACGCCGCACCAAGGGGACCACTTCCGGTTCTGGATGCTCGTCCGCCTGCTCGACCCGCGGCTCTACGAGGGGCCTGGGGACATGGTCGACAATCGCCACCGGCTCAACGCCGTGGTCTTCCGCCGGACGCAGGCCGACGCCTGCAACGCCGACGGGGAGCCGTTGTTCGCCCGTCGGCAGGTCCACACCAGTGCGTTCCACCTTAACGAGGCGGAGGCGAAGTTCTACGAGGCCCTGATGGGCTACCTGCGCGACGGCTACAACCTCGCGGCCCAGGCGGGGCCCAAGGGGCAGTCGCTGGGATTCGTGATGACGATCTTCCAGAAGATCGCGTCGTCGAGCTTCGCCGCGGTGGCGGCCACGCTGCGGCGGCGGCTGCTGATGCTCACGATCCACGAGGCCGTGGTCTGCGATGAGAACCTCGACACGGACGGCCGCGACCGGGCCTACGCGGAGGCTCGCGAGCTGATCCGGTCGATGCACGCGTTTGGGCACGACCCCGTGGGGCGGGCCGAGGTGGACCGGCTGATGGCGGACGCGAAGCTGAAGCTGCTGAGGAAGCTCGACGCCCGGATGATCGCCGAGCGGCAGGACAGCGAGGTCGTGGACGCGGGCGACGAGGAGTCGGTCGCGGCGTTGGTGGCGGTGGCGTTGCCCGAGGAACGCAAACGCATCCGCGCGTTGCTGGCCGAGCTGCCCGCGGGGGCGGAGAGCAAGACCGAGGAGCTGCTGCGGGGGCTGGGGGACCTTTGGCGGTCGAACCCGCAGGAGAAGGTGGTCATCTTCACGACCTTCCTGGGCAGCGTGGACACGATCCAGCGGGCGATCGAGGAGCGATACCCGGGCAAGGGCGCCGACGTGCTCAAGGGCGGGGACCACGGGGCCAAGACCGCGGCCGAGAAGCGGTTCCGCCGGGTCGACGGCCCGCGCGTGCTGATCTGCACCGCCGCCGGGCGGGAGGGCATCAACCTCCAGTTCGCCCGTGTGCTGTTCAACCACGACCTGCCTTGGAACCCGATGGACATGGAGCAGCGGATCGGGCGAATCCACCGCTACGGCCAGCGGGACACGGCCCAGGTCTACAACATCGTCTCGGCCGACACGATCGAGGGGCAGATCTTCCTGATGCTGGAGCAGAAGCTGCTGGCGATCGCGGAGGCGTTGGGCAAGGTGGACGAGTACGGGCAGGTCACCGAGGACCTTCGCGGCCAGGTGCTTGGCCAGCTCGCCGAGCGGATCTCCTATGACCAGCTCTACCAGGACGCCGTGCGGGACCCCACGCTCAAGCGGACCAAACAGGAGCTGGAGGTGGCGATGGAGAACGCCAAGGTCGCCCGCAACGTGGTCTTCGAGCTGTTCCAGGACTTGGAGGGGTTCAACCTGGAGGAATACCGCCGGTTCGACGACGGCGGCCAGGGAATGCGGCGGCTGTTAGCGTTCGTGCAGGAGGCGACGGCGGCGGCGGGCGGAAGCCTGAAGGGCTTGAATGGAGCGGTCCACGAGGCAACGCTCGCGGATGGGCAAGTGTTTCGCTTCACCACCGACCGTGCCCGGGCCAAGGAGCAGGATGACCTGTCTCTCTTGGGGCTGGAGCATCCGCTGGTCCGCAAGTTCCTGGGTGAGTTCCAAGGCCTTGACGCGAATGCCCGCGCGGTGCAAGGTCGGCTGGCGGGCGGCTCAGGCGGCGGCGCCGGCGTGGTCCTGACGGTCTGGCGTGCCGAAATCCACGGCCCGGGCGGGCGGTACAAGAGGGTCGTCCTGCCGATGGCCACCTCCTCCAAGGGCGAACGCCTGCCCCAGGCCGAGTCGCTGATCAACAAGCTCCAAGACGTCGATCTCGTGGAAGGGACGGCCGTGGAGGCCACGCAGGGCGGCAAGCAGGCTGACCGGCAAGCAGAGCGGCGAGCCTGGGTGACCTCGGCCCTGCCGGAGATGGTCCGCAGGGAGCTACAGCACCGTGGGCTGCTCGACGAGGGGGCGTCGGTGGCGATGCGGCTGCTGGGGTATGTGGAGTTGGTGTAGACACGTGGAGGGCGGCCGGCTTCAAGGTGACGGCCTGGAGTCACAAGCCGAGCTGCGTTCATCTTGGACCGTGGCGACGCGGCAGGCATCGGGCGATCGGATGCTAGGGGGCTCAACGCCGACGGGTGCCCCCAGCCGGCACGAGTGGGGCGATCAGCTTGTGTAGTTTCACAACCTCGGCCTCGGGGTCCACTGCGCATGCTCGGCAGATCTTGACTGGGATTTCCCAGTTGGACTCCGGCCCACGAACGTCGAGGGCCAACGCGG
>JAPLMQ010000031.1 GCA_026386955.1 Planctomycetota bacterium | reverse complement strand
CGGACGCGCCAGCGACGGAGGTTTGAGATTGCACGAAGTAACCGGACAGGCCAAGGCGGCGTAGCGCGGACTAACCTCCGTCGCTGGCGCGTCCGGCTAACAAGACATGCGGAAATGCGAAGACCGCGTAAACGCGGAACTCCGAACCTCAGAGCCGCGCGGCAGGGCCGACCTGCCGACCGTCCGGTCCTCGCCGTTCGATGCCTCCCACAATCCATGCGATGATCCCCTCCGGAAAGATGAGGCCCTTGATGGATCCCGCTTCCACAACCCCCAGCGCGTTCGAGCGCCCGTTCCCCGCGTTGACCCCGGCCCAGCGCTACCGCCTCGACGTGATGGGCTACGTCATCGTGCCCGACGTCCTCTCGCGCGAGGAGTGCGGCCTGGTGGCGGAAGCGCTCCAGAAGATCAAGCGCGACCTGCAATCGCCCCGGCAGCGCAGGCCGCAGGAGCCGTACGCCTCGATCAACCTCCCGCACCACACCTACGTGGGCGGGCTGCTCGAGGGCGACCCGTGCCTGGCTGCCCTCGCGACGCATCCCACGCTCGCGGGCCTCGCGGAGGAACTCATCGGCGGCGAGGCCCGGCTCGTGGAGTACGACGCCCACATCAATTCGCGCGTCCCCGGGGCCGACCTCGCGACCCCGCCCACGTTTGGGTTCCACCGCGGCACCGACGTCCCCTTCAGCAGCCACGCCATGCACGGCCTCTACCACTGCAGCTTCGTCAAGACGCTGACGATGCTCACCGACGTGGGCCCCAACGACGGCGGGACGGTGGTGATCGCCGGCAGCCACAAGCTCGCGGGCAACGACGCCGAGGTGAACGCCTGCGCCTACGCCGACCGCTCGCTGATCCACTCGGTCGTCGCCCCCGCCGGCGCGACGCTGCTCTTCGACGAGACGCTGGTCCACGCGACCGGGCAGGTCCGCAGCGACCGGGAGCGGGTGATCGTCATCAACGGCTACGGCGCCTCGATGTTCCCCCACTGGAACCGTTGCGGAATGAGCGAGGCGTTCCGCGCGAAAGTGCCCGAGAGGTTCCGCACCCTCCTGTTGGGCAAGGCCCACTGGACCCGCGGGGCGCGCTATCGCACGCTTACCCAGCCGGCCGACACGCGGAGGTTCACGCTCAAGGATGGGTGGTGGCCCGGGGCAAGCCCGTGAAACGGAGTCGGTCGGGGTGGAGAAGAGAAGGTTTCAGGAGCCGATCTTGTTATTTGGTTCCTGGCGTCTTCTGTCCTCCGTCATCCAATGCTTCAATGTATTTGTCGAGATATATTCTGCGAAGTCGGGTCAGCAGCTCTACGCCTTCTGCAGGGGTGCTCACACGATAGCCGCTGCGATTTATTATTGACACAAGCGAGGCGTCGCCATCCTTACCGGCGGCAATCCCGCTATCAATGGAAGCCAAGCAGCTTTCGTGAAGCTCCGGATCTGTTTGGGAAACCAAAACCATTCCCTCCGCCCCTTCGTCCAGCGTCTGTTGGTTAATCGACGCTGCAAAGATATCAGTCAGGACTTCTTGCCAATTCGTGATCATGCTCCACCGTCTTTCTAAACCACTCATTCACCATAAGAAAAGGTGTCAGAGAAGAAAGGGCGCTCTTGCTACGGCCTCGATGTCGCCACGGGGGACAAGGTGTGGGCGTCGCGGGCCAGGAGCCAGCGGCCGTCGGGTTGCTTGCGGTAGACCGTGATCCGATGGCCGGCGAGCTGCGTCGCTTCCCCGCCGGCGCGCGGGGCTACCGACAACGCGTCCCGGCTCCGCGTGTAGGCGACTTCGCCGACGACCACGGCCTCCTCCAACTCGCTGCGGCAATCGACCCGGACTTGCCCGTGGGCGGCCGAGAAGTTGCGGGAGAATCCGTCCCGGCCGACCGGCTCTTGGCCCGGGGTGAGGAACACGGCATCGTCCGCCATCAAGGGGAGCAGGCGGGCCAGGTCGCCGGCGTTGACGACGCTGATCCAGTTCGAGTGCGCCTCGCGGATCGCCTGTTCGTCGGGCTCCATCTGCAGTCCTCCCTCCTTTTTTTCTTCCCTAGACGTCATTGAGTCCATCCGGAACCTGAACATCTCCTTTGCTCTCGCTCCACAAGCGCCGAAGGTAGTGCAAGACGCGCGAGGTGGCCAACGGCATATCCACCCGCTCCTCTGCGTCTGGCTGCATAGCACATCGCGGCTTTGCGCCTGGCTCGTTGATTCCGGGATACGCACACGAATAGGCGACCCTCACTTGGTGTTCCTCCGGATAAAACTCCAAAGTCACGTAGGGCTCAGAGGTGAGCCGGTGATGGTCTGCCGTGGAAATGATGATGTCATGCATGGACTGGCCAATCCGGAAGTGCTCCGACAAACCACGAGCCTCCAAATCGGACACGACCTGCCGAACCATCGGCTTCCACTTTGACCAATACTCATCATCAGGAAACCAATCAATGAACTCATGGATGCATCGCCAGGAATCTGGATTGTCTTTTGGCCACATGCGAGACTCCGTCTGGCGGCAATCAGATGGACCTGTCCGCCTTTCTTATCCAGGTGGTTTGACGGCGATTCTACGGAATCGCCGGACATCCTTGTCATTCGTCGGCGAGTCGCGGGGCGTGTGCTGGACCCGCCTCGCCGATCACTTCCCCGCCGGCCGCTCGATGATGAAATCCGCCATCACGCGCAGGCCGTAGGTCATCTCATTGGGGATCGCACCATCCATCGGAGCGGGAGGCGGGACCGACGCGGGTGCCTCCGAGAAGCTTTTCGGCGACCGCATGAAGCCGACGGAGTCCTGGCCGATCTTGATCGGGCCGAACTCCACGTCCATCCCAAATTCCACCGGCCGATTGGTGACGGGTTGCTCGCCGATCGCGACGGGGACCAGCTTCACGCCCATCGCCTTCTCATACGCCTCGCGCGAGGCGTTCATCTTCGCACACGCCTTCTGGATCAAGGCGAGGCGGAGCTCATCGCGTTTGGTGTATTCAAACGTGACGCCCGTGTAGGCGATCTCCTTGATCTTCGACAACTCGGCCGTGGCGAGCACCTGCTGCTCGCCGCCGACTTCGATCGACAGGGTGTTCGTGACGACGTAGCTCCCCGGCCGGCTGCTGAAGAAACCTTTGACGGGGACGGACGAGAACCGCGAAGTCTTCACCGCAGCCTTGTCGATCCCACGGGCCTGCAGCGAGTCCATCGCCTTGGCCCGGGCCTGTTGGTTCAGCGTGATGGCCTCGCCCAGGTCCCCCTTCTCGGCGGTCACGATGAACTTCATCGTCGCCTTGTCGGCCTGCACGTTTTCCTCGGCATATCCCGTCAGTCGGAATCGGTCCGCCCGCTGATGGACGAAGTTGGCGACGTCGTTGGGACTGCCCTTGATCTCCACGTCGGCGAACGCGGCGGACGCGGACACGAAAAGGCTCAGGACGGCGATGCTGGATCGACGCATGATCGGCCTCCGATGGGTTGGGGTTTCTCCCGGAACGAGAAAATCGACGGTTCCGCAACTATACCGCTCAGCGGCGAGGTTCCATCAGCCCTTTCCGCCGCGCATCACGCACCTGCCCGTGCCCTTGCAGACGTCGCACTCGGCCGCGTTGCCCGTCACATGCTTCACGCAATGCTCCACGCGCGAGCGGATGACCTCGGCCATGAGCGGGTGCAGTCCCAGCGGGGCGGCGACGAGGAACTCGACGCCCGGGTGGCGCGAGCCGGCCTCGGCGGTGAGGCGGGGGATGTCCTGGTCCCAATGCCGGCCGGGGAGGAGGAAGTAGGGCATGATCACGACGCGCCGGGCCCCGCGGCTCACGCAGGCGTCGAAGGCCTGGCCGATGGTCGGCTCGGCCAGTTCCATGTGGGCCGGCTCGACGATGGGGTATTCCTGGCCGAAGGCTTGGCGGAAGAGGTCGGCGACGCCCAGGAGCATCGCGTTGGATTCCGCGCGGCGCGAGCCGTGGTCGACGAGGATCAGGCCGGTGGCGACGCCGGGGGCGACGCCGGGGGCGATGCCGGGGGCGCGGGCGGGATCGGGCGTGGGCGAGGGGGCGTTCATCGGACGATATGGTAGTCGTTTGGGGGACGCGCGATGAGGGGCGGAACCCGTACTTTTGGAGGTCCGAAGTCCCAGGCACCGCAGTGCCTGGGCTTTGAGGCGGGCTCATTTTTGGACGGCGAT
>JAPLMQ010000096.1 GCA_026386955.1 Planctomycetota bacterium | reverse complement strand
TCCAAAGCCACCGCGATCACCCTCCTTGGCGATTGCGATGTGAGGCTCATCCCGCATGGTGTACGATCAGATTGGCCAGGGCGCAACGCCTAACATGCGCCGAACGGGGAGGTTTGCGACGGAGCAGACCTGTCCCCTTTTTTCTATCGCGCCGCCTTGGCCGGCGCGATCTCCGTCAGCGACACCGCGTCGAAATCCACGGGGCCGTCGGTGTCAGTGGTCAGCGAGAGCACGTTGATCACCGCGGCGCCGGCGGGCGTCGCGAAGGTCCTCTCCAGCGTCTGCCACTGGCCGCCCGACGTCGCCGCCTCGGCCTCCAACCGGACAAACGGCCCGAGCGCCACGGCGATCCGCCCCTTGGTGGCCGCGTCGGCGCGGACCGCGCAGCGGAGCTTGTACTCCCAGCCGGCGCGCAGGAAGACGCGCTGCTCGCTGACGATCGGCTGGTGCATCGACACCCGGCCAAAGGGCGGGCCGAGCTGCATGCCGGTGTAATCGAACGCCTTGGGGTTCCGCAGAAGGCGCTTGCCCGAGAGTGGGCGGTCCTCGCCGCTCTTCCCGTCGAGGGAGTGGAGGACGTCCACGTCCTGCACGAAGCGGTTGAACTGGTGCTCGATCATGTGGTCGAGCGTGCCCCAGCCGTCGGGGACGCCGTCGTTGTTGCGGTCGACTTCGAAATCGCCGTTGCGCAGCAAAGGCGGGACGACGGCGGCAAGCGTTTGTCGCGGGCCTGCGCCATCGACCTTCACCGTCGCGGTCTTCGCGTCGTCGTAGGACGCGCGATCGCCCAAGAGGAAGGTCGCGGCGCCGGCCTGCCCCGGCGCGATTTCGAGCGTCTGTCGATCCGACGTCGCGCCCAGCTCGCGGGCGTTGGTCAGGGTCAGCGCGACGGTGCGGGGTTTGTCGGAGGGGTTGAGCAATGAGACGACCACGCGGTTCGCCCCGGCGTCGGCGGGCCAGGCCATCGACCCGATCACCGGCAATTCGACATGCTTGGGCCGGAGCAGGAGCACCGAGGCCAGCCGCGCCGCCGGCGCCTCGATGGCCACGAGGTCGCCCGTCGACTCGACGCGTGTGGCGCGGGCCTGGCCGTCCTCGGTGAAAACCACGGCCCACATGGGAGCGTTCCCGCCTTTCCTGCCGGGCAATGCGTCCAGCCTCAGCGTGACCTTCACGCCCGCGGAACGGGTCCAATTGTGGATGTTGACCACGGCTCCCGAGGCCTCATCGTCGTCGACGCGGAACCATTTGGCCTCGGCCGGCCCGCCGGCGACGCCCAGCCCCGCGTTGTCCATGAACCGGCCGGCGTACATCCACCGCTTCACGCGCCGGCGCAGCTCGAGCACCTTCATCGACGCCGCGTCGACCTGGAAACCGTCGAAGCGGTTGCAGAGGAACGTGTCGGCCAAGCACTCGGCGTAATCGGCGAAGGCGCCGTGCCCGCCGTTGGCGGTGCCGCGATAGAGGATGCTCTCGGGCCGGGTGTAGAGGAAGACCTCGCCGCGTTCCTCGGCCCGCGAAACCCACAGCCCCCAGTCGACGTGTTGGGCGAGCACGTCGGTGATGCCCTCGACGCCCAGGATGGAATTGGGGTTGGCCTTGCGCCCCTTGGCGAGCACGTCGCGGGCGATCTGGACAAACCCCCGGCCCCACGCCGCCTGCTGCTTCCCGTGCCCGTGCTCCTCGCCGTAGCAGTCGTTGAAGATGCAGCCCATCTGGTCGATGTAGGAGCCGTCGTCGCCGGTCCGCTCGGCGATGCGCTGCCTGCCCAGGCCCTCGACCATGTGGTCGTGCCACCCCTCCGACGCGGCGCACATGAGCCGGTCGTTGGTGGTGTAGCCCACGCCCGCGCCCTGTTGCGAGAACATCCCCCCCAGCTCGCGCAGGCCCGCACGTTCATAGAACGAGGCCGGCTCGGTCTTGAAGTCGGGCGGGAACCAGCGCCGGTCGATGTAGCCGATGGAGCGCCCCGCGATCTTGGGATCGCTGAAGCCCGGATACCAGCCCTGGGCGTTGATGTAGTAGGTGTGGTGCACGCCCGCGTCGCGCATCGCCTGATGCGCGATGCGAAGCTGCTCGTTCGTGCCGTAGCGCGGGTTCATGTCGGGGATCAGGCCGCAGAACTCCCCGTCGGCGGTGCCGGCCCAGCGCTGAATGTAGTCGATCCCCAGGTAACGGCATTCGGGGAGCAGGTCGGTGTAGCGGCTGTAGAACCGCCCGCCTCCGCCGCCCACGCCCGCCTCCGGGTAGCCGTCGCACTGGCGGAACCAATCGGGGTGCTTGGGCGCCTTCATCCAGGAGTCTGCCCACGCGCGGTAGAGGTCGGCCCCGGCGTGCCAGTCGCCGCGATGGGCCTGCAACGCGTATTGGCCCGACCAGGCCTCGCCCGCGCCGATGTGGATGCGCTTGCGGAAGCCCATGTGGAGCGAGGCGTGGTCGTCGTTGCCGCCGACGTCGAACTCCACGCCGAGCATGTCGGGGTGGTACGCGGCGAAATAGAGCCCGCCGTCGCGGTCCGAGAGGTCCATCCATGCCATCGAGGCCGTGCCGGGCCAGACGATCGGGTGGTAGGAGTAGGCCCCGAAGTGGTAGGGGGCCTCGAGCGGCGCGCCGAAGGCCTCGGGGTAGAGCAGCGCGTCGTCGGCCCTCACGCCTCCCAAGGTCGCCCTGTTGATGAGCGGGTAGTCGACGCGCCGCACGTCCATGGCCGAGCGGTTGGCGACCTCGATCCGCCAGACCGGCGCGCGGGCGGCCTTGTCGTGCGGCTCGGCCAGCTCCACCGAGGTCGTCACCACGATCCCGCCGTCGAGCATCTGCGTTTGGAACGACAGGCCGCGGGCGGTGCGCCTCACTTGGGTGCAGCGCCCCTCGGCGGAGCACAGCTTGGTCATCTTGGCCATGCCTGGCGACTGGCAGGTGAGGGCGAACGCCTCTTCATTTGAGCCAGCCCCCGCCCCCGCCCCGGGGGGGACGACCCACTCTGCACGGGCGCGGTCGTAGAGCCCCGTCAACGCCCCCGGCGCGGCGATCCACATCTCCTGGGCGTCGTCGCCCAGGCGCGCCAGCGGCGGCGCGTCGCGCAGCCCGATCGACACCCGGCAGCTCCCGCCCACCCGGGCCCGCACCTGCAGCGGCCCGCTTCCGAGTGGTTCGGGCGACGTCGCCCAGGTCTTTCCGCCGTCAAGCGATGCCTCGACCTGCGCCTCGCCCTCGACGATCAGCTTGCCCCATGACGCGCCGCGCGGGGGGCGGACGGGGAAGAACTCCACGAGCGCCGATTGGCTCGGCGTCGCCGTCGCCGCCTCGCCGCCGGTCCCCGACGGAGCCGGGGCGCCTTCGGGCGCGACGCAGAGGCGATCGACCCAGAGGTCGCGCAGGCCGCCTTCCCATGCGAGGCGATGGATGCCCGACGAGAGGTCGATCGTCCGTCCGCTCCGGACCCACGCCCACTGCCCGGGCGGGACTTCGTTGATCGGCAAGGCGGCGCCGAGGTCCTGCGCCTCGTCGAGCCGGAGGCGGCAGGCGCGATCGGCCGGCGCGGGCATCGGCTCCTGCGCCCGCCGGACGCGGAAGAAGAGGGCGTGCTTCCCCGCCTTCGCCACATCGAGGTCCCACACCGTCGCGTGCGGCCGCAGCGGCACACAACAGATCGCCGATCCCACGGCCCCCTCGACCTTCGCCGCGGCCGCGTTCGAGGGATAGGCCGCGAGGAGCGTCCCCGCCTCGGCCTCCAGCCAGAACGCGCCGTCGGCCCCGGCCCCATAGACCGGAGCGCCCGCGGCGAGCGTGACCAAGTGATCGCCCTCCGCCGCTGTGGTCAACTTGGCGCCGAAGGCCCGCATCGGGACCAGCGGCATCCGCTCCGGGCGGAATGCCAAGTCGCCCATGGCGCTGAACACGTCGATGGGCGCACCATCGGGGACGCGCTCGTAGGTGACCAGCGCGCCCTGCAGCGAGGGCGAGGCCCCGTCGGGGCCAGGCGTGAGCGTGTAGCGCAGCACCAGCGAGTTGGCCGCGTGTGGCCGCACGGAAAGCGCGGAGAGATCGCCGTCATTCACCGGGACGAAGCTCTTGCCGCCATCGATCGACGCCTCGATCGCCACCTTCCCGTTGCCTTCGTGGGCCACGCCCGTCACGCGGAGCCAGCGGGCCAGGTTTTGCGGTGCGACGGGCTTGGTGACCGCGACGCATTGAGTTGCAGAGATGATCGACGCCGCGGGTCCGGCCTCCTTCTCAGGCGGAGTCCACGAAGCGTCGGCCGTCAGCACCATGCGGTCGAACCGGGCCCCGCCGTTGTAGTTCAGCTCCCAGGTCTGCCTCCCCGCGGCCAACTCGTGGCGCGGGCCTTTCACCCACATCCAATGGTTCAGGTCGGCGGCCTCGGCGTTGCAATCGACGACCATCTGCGGCTCGGCGCCCGCGCCCAGGCTCTCGCGGTGGTTCCACCCACCACGCCAGGGGAACCAGGCCCGATACCAAACCTGGTAGCTCCCCGCGGTCGCCACGTCGATGTCGTAGCTCGCCCGCGAAACGAACGCGATGTATCGGCCGCCTCCCGCCTGTGCGTCCTCGCCACGGAAGACGCTCTCCGCGTTGTCGAAGGCCTGGGGCTCGAACACCAGCGAGGTCGCTTGCTCGGCCTCGATCCAGATCGGCTGCGCGTCGCGCTGCGCATCCCGGGCCGAGGCCCGCAGCCACCCGCTGGCGGCGTCGCCCCCCTCGATGCGGTCGAACGCCACCGGCAGCGACCCCGGGGGCGCCCCCGGGGACGGGGCGGCCAAGGCGTTGCCCGCGGTGCAATAGAGGAGGCAAGCCAGAATCCAGGTGCGAGTCATTGTGGACTTCCGTCGTGAGGCAAGTGCGGCATCGAAATCAAACGCGGAGCCAGGAACATCATCATTTAGGCGGTCGATGGTGGCCTTGTCGTGCGGTCGGCCTGAAAATGCCAATGTTCGCCGCTCGCGGAAAACCCGCTTTGAAACCCAGTTCCCCGATCCAACTCCCATGCAACCCGCGGATTGAGCATCTGCCGGCGCATCGACGACATCATGCCCGACAAGGCCGGGGCGCGCTGCGACCAGATGGTCATGCAGGGAGCATCGAGATTCGCCTCGAAGAATTGAGCCTTGAACGGGCAAACCTTTGTCCCCCGGTGGCCCCGGGGTGTGCTTGCGGCAGGCGAGGCATCCGCCTCCTCTTCCTTGGGCCGACCCCCGTGGCTGCAAGGTCTCCGAACTGCGACAAGCCCGAAAGTCGCGTGAAACACGTGGTTTTTGGCTATTTTGTCCTATCCGTGTTCCGTTCCTCCGCTGTCGACGCGTGTGTAAGATGACGCCGTGAACCGAGAAGCGCCGGAATTACCAGAACCCGCGCCATCCCCGGCCCGCACGGGCCTCGCGGTCGTCGAGCCGCCGCCGCCCGTGGGCGACGACGCGGCGATGCCCCTCCTGCCGCGGAAGTCCCGGCGCGGCGTCCCGCTGCGCTGGCACCTGCTCTTCCTGGTCGTGGGCACGCTCGCCCCGGTGGTGGTCTTCGGCGGGGCGATGATCGTCAACGCCGCCAGCCGCGAGCGCGCCGAGATGAAGCAGCGCCTCGTCGCCGCTGCGGAGCGCATGGCGGGCGACCTGGACCGCGAGATCGAGGCCACCCAGCGCACGCTCGAGACCCTCGCGGAGTCGCACTGGTTCGACGAGGGCGACTACGCCGGCTTCGAGGCCGAGGCCCGGCGGATGGCCAAGCTGCAGCCGTACTGGCTCCAACTGCTCGCGTGGGGGCCCGACGCGCAGTTGCTGGCCGACACCGACGCGGCCCCCGGCACGCCGCGCCAGCGGGTGGCGCAGCCCGAGAGCCTCAAGGCCGTCATCGAGTCCAGGAAGCCCATGATCGGGTGGCTGAGCCTGGGAGAGCCCAACCACGTCTGGGCCTTCCCCATCCGCGTGCCGGTGGTCCGCGGCGGGGAGCTCAAGTGCGTGCTCACCGCGGTGATCCAGTCCGAGGCGCTGGCGAAGCTGGTTTCGAGCGGGGGGCGCGAGGAATCGGTGGTCTACGGGGTGATCGACAGCCGCGGGACGGTCGCGGCCCGGTCGCGCGACGCGGAGCAGTTCGTGGGCCGGGCCGCCAAGCCCGAGTTCCTCGCCTGTGTCGCCGCCGAGCCCGTGGGGCTCTATGCCGACCGCTCGTTGGAGGATCAACTGGTCTACGCCGGCTACTGCCGCGCCCCCATCTCGGGCTGGACGGTGGCCGCGGGAGCTCCGCAGGAGTTCGTGGAGGCGCCGGTGCGCCGCTCGATGATGACCGCCGCGGGGCTGGGGCTGGCGGTGATCGGCCTGAGCGCGGCCGGCGCGTGGCTTTTCGCCCGGCGGGTGGAGCGCGACATCGCCCGCGTCGCCGACGCCGCCGGCGCCCTGGCCGAGGGAAGCCCGCGGCGCGTGCCCGACTCGCCCGTGGCGGAGGTCGTCGCCCTCGACGAGGCCCTGCAGCGCTCCGGCGAGCTGCTGCGCCAGCGCGCCCGCGAGCGCGACGAGCACCTCGCCCGCGCCCTCGAGGCCACCGCCCAGCTCCGCGGGCTCAACGAGACGCTCGAGCAGCGCGTCGTGGAGCGCACCGCCCTGGCCGAGGAGCGCGCCGACCAGCTCGCCGCCCTCGCCGCCGAGCTCGCCCAGGCCGAGCAGCGCGAGCGCAAGCGGATCGCCAAGATCCTCCACGACCACCTGCAGCAGCTCCTCGTCGCCGCCAAGATGAACGTGAGCCTCCTTGAGCAGCAGGACGGCACCATCGAGCTGGCGGCCGAGCTGGCCCGCATCCAGGAGACCCTCGCGCAGTCGATCGAGGTCTCGCGCTCCCTCACGGCCGAGCTCTGCCCGCCCGTGCTCTACGACGCGGGGCTGGCGGCCGGCCTGCGCTGGCTGGGCCGCTGGATGCACGAGAAGCACCGCCTGGTCGTCGAGGTCGAGGCCGACCCCAAGGCCGAGCCCGGCGACGCCGACACCAGCGCCTTCCTCTTCCAGGCGACGCGCGAGCTGCTCTTCAACGTCGTCAAGCACGCGGGCGTCGGCGAAGCCCGCGTGCGCCTCGCGCAGGGCCCGGCAGGCGAGGTCTGCATCGACGTCGAGGACCACGGCAAGGGCTTCGACCTCAAGCAGGCCAAGGCCAGGCAGCACGACGGAGGCTTCGGCCTCTTCACCGTGCGCGAGCGCGTCGAGCCCCTCGGCGGCTCCGTGGTCGTCGAGAGCGCCCCGGGGCGCGGCACGCGGGTCCGCCTGCGCCTGCCGCGCCGCGCCGGCGCGGCCGCCGCCTCGCCCGCGATCGCCCGCGCCGTCGCCGCCATCGAGGCAAGCGATCCCGCGCCCCGCGCCGGCGCGATTCGCCTGCTCATCGCCGACGACCACAAGATCATGCGCGAGGGGCTCGTGGGCATGATCTCGAGGCAAAGCGACTTGGTCGTCGCCGGTCAGGCCAGCGATGGCCAGGCGGCCGTCGACCTCGCCCGCCAGCTCCGCCCCGACGTGGTGCTGATGGACATCAACATGCCCGTCATGGACGGCGTCGAGGCGACCCGCCTGATCACGTCGAGCGTGGAAGGCGTACGGGTGATCGGCCTCTCGATGCACCTCGACCCCGAGATGGAGAGCCAACTGCGCCAGGCCGGCGCGGTGGCCTACGTCCGCAAGGACAGCCCCATCGACGAGCTGCTGCAGGCGATCCGGAAAGCCTCGGGGCGGACTCTGGGTTAGTCGGACGCGCAAGCGACGGCGTTGGGCGCCCGATGGTTCGTTTGCGTGCAGTCGACGGACGCGCAAGAGCCGCATCTTTTCCCCTCGGGCGCAGCCTGATCAGAGACGGGGACTGTGTCCCCGAATGCCGGGCGAGGCGGTGCTCCGCCCGCGCGAAGTGCGGGCGTCGATGGCGCCGTCAAGAGCGGATGAGGCGTTCGGCAACAAGCCTTGTCGGCGCAGGCCTCATGTGAAACAAAACCGTTCATGGCGGCCGACGAGCCGCGCGGGCGGAACACCGCCTCGCCCGATCTTCGGACACACAGTGTCCGTCTCGGATCAGACTTCGTCTGATGAATGCGAAGAACACCTCCGCCTCTTGCGCGAGAGGCCATTCCAGACTACCCTTCCTCACAGCCAGCCTCTTCCGGGCGGAACCCAATCACAGGAACCCTCGCGTGCCCCACTCCCCGGCCTGGCCCGATCTGCTCAACGACTTCGACCGCGCCTCGAAGAGGAACGCATCGCTCAAGGCCGCGCGGACCGGCTTCGTCACCCAGGCCCGGCGTGTGCTGAAGCTACCGCTCGTCCGGCGGGTTTACCGCTACGGCGACATCGGCAAGCACCGCACCTGGCTCGACGGCCGCTCCAAGCCGCTCAAGGAGCCGATGCAGACCATCTTCGGCCTGGCGATGTCGGACCTCGGCACGCAGCAGACCCTCGTGAACGAACTCCCGCTGCTCGCCGCCGCCGCGCGGCTGTCGGGCGACAAGAAACTGCTCGCACGACTCCACGAGCAGTTGCACGAGATGGCCTCCTGGTCCCCGCTGCAGCGCCCCGGCTGGTGCGCCTACGGCGACCGTCTCCCGCCCGACGGGAAGGACGGCAACTGGCTGGCGACCGGGCTGGGCGTCCGCGCCATCGCCGACGTGATGGAGATCCTCGGGCGCGACGCATTGCCGCCCGCCACGCTCGCCCGCCTCGACCAACTTTTCGCCGCGGAGATCGTCAGCATCGTCGACGACTGGGAGGCCAAGCGCCCGTGGTTCGTGCAGGCCAACGCCCCGCTGACCAACCAGTGGGTGCTGCCCACCGAGGGGCTGATCCGCGCCTGCCTCGTGCTCGGGAAGGACCGCCATCGCGTCGCCTACGAAAAGGGCGTCGCCAACCTCTTCGCCCACCTCGAGGCCCACGGCCCCGAGGGCGCGTTCGAGGAGGGCATCCATTACGCCGATTTCACCGTCACGTCATTGCTCGCCGTCGCGCGGGCGATGGCGCTGGCCGGCGACCGCCGCGCGATCGATCACCCGTTCCTGCAGCGGTTCCCCGTCTGGGCCCTGCGCCACTTCCAGCCCGGCGGGTTCTTCATCAACTCCTTCGACGCCTTCTCCGCCGCCCGGGGCAACAAGGCGATGCTCAAGGGCATGCTCGCCCTTGCCGCCGTCTCGCTCGGCAGCCGCGAGGCGCTCTGGGCGCTGGACCACCTCGCCGGCGGCGCGGACGATTCGCTCATGGGCCTGCTCGCCCGGGCCCTGCCGCGCCCCGCGGCGAATCCAAAGGGCATCAAGCCCTTCGCCTCCTACACGCGTGCGATGCGCGTCGACTGGCGCAGCGGCTGGAAGGACGACGCCACCGGCGTCTGGGTCCGCGGAGGCGACCGCTTCGATTCGCACGACCACATGGACCGCGGCCACGTCAACTTCATCTTGAAGGGCAAGCCCGTCTTCATCGAGGCCGGGACGCCGGCCTACCACAACCCGCGCTTGTCGGTCGACTACGCCTCGGGGCGAGGCCACAACGTGCTGCAGCTTGGCGAAGCGCCGCCGCCCCAGGAGATTTCGCGGCAGGCGCCGCCCGCGGGTTGGCAGAAGCCGCAGGCCCTCACGCCGATCAAGGTCCGCCGCCTCGAAGCCCGCTTGGGCGACATCGAGGTGAATGGAACCGCGGGCTATGACGGCCTCAAGCAATGGCGGCGACGCGTGCAGTGGGACGCCGACATCTTGATGGCGAGAGACATCGTCGAATTGGCGGACGGCGATCCGCAGGTCGTCCTTTTCCGATGGCATCTGGGGACGACCCGCCGGCCGCACGTCGGGGCCCTCGATGAACTTGGCATGGTCATGGTGACATGGCCGGGGATCCTGATGTCGGTCGAGGCCGATTGCCCCGTGGATGTCGCCATCGAGATGATGCCCGACCACACGATGCAATACCGGCTCTGGGACGACAAGCGCCCCGACCACCTGCACGCTTGCGTGGTCGTGAAGACCCGCGAGCCCGTGCGGCGTTGCCGATTCGGGGTGACGGCCACGGAAGCGTGACGGTTGCGGCGGGCTATCTTCAGCCGCGCGGCTCCGTTGCGATGCTCGAAGCAGATGGCTGTGCTGGCCGCGCTCTTCGCCCCGGAGGGGCGGGCGAATGTAGCCACGGGTGGAGCGAGCGTCGCGCAACCCGTGGATCTCATGCGTCCAAACCTCTCTTGCTCTTGCCCCGGCAAGGGCAACGGAATTGCCGCGTCGCGCGTGAACGCAATGATTGTCCGTCCAGGCCTCACGTTGCCTCGAGGCACGATTCCGCTGCCCCTGCCGGGGCAGAAGAAAAGCACGACGCCGCATTCCACGGGTTCCGCGTCGTCCGCCTTCCCCTTCCGGGGGGAAGGGAAGGCGGACGACACTCCACCCGTGGCTACATTCGCCCGCCCCTCCGGGGCGAAAGAGTGGGCGACTGGCATTCGACGAGATGTGTGGAACAACGAGGGCTTCGCCCCAGGCTGGTATAAAACGGGCCGTTGGCCCTGAAACTGGCATCGCAACAGAGCCCCGCCGCTCGTGGCCTCCATCTGGAATTCCCCCATGGCCTTCGAGATCGACACGCGAATCCCCTGGACGGAGCATTTCGTTCGGCACGGTTTCGCCGTGCTGCGCAACCAGGTGAGCAAGGCCTTCACCGACCGCGCCATGGAGCGCATCCGCGCGGGCCTCACGGAGCCCGCCCGCAGCCTGCCTTGCGAATCATGGACGGTCGCCAACGCCACGTGGGCCGAGAAGCCCGGGCCGGGCGACCCCGTCCTCGACGGGATCTACGACGAGCCCAACATCCGCCGCATCATCGACACCCTCTACGGCACCTCCGCCGTCGGCTCGCCCACCGGCTGGAGCGGCGAGAAGTCCTACCAGGTCTTCCTCACCGCCTTCTCGCCGGAGCAGCCCCAGCCCAAGGCGTATGAGGGCGGCCACATCGACTTCGGCGGCCACCTCATCCCCAAGTTCGGCAACGCCTTCGTCATGCAGGTCTGCCTGCGCGACACCGAGCCCTTCGGCGGCAACATCACCGTCATGGCCGGCTCGCACCAGCACGTGCAGAAGCGCGTCCTGGCCGACCCCTATACCCAGTACCCCGCCGACTTCGACTGGAACGACATGCCCTCGACCGAGCTCTTCGAGTTCGTCGCCAAGGCGGGCGACGTGCTGCTCATGCAGCACCTGAGCTTCCACAGCGGCAACGCCTGCACCGCCACGGGCCGCCGGCCGCGCGTCGCGCTGCACATGCAGGTCCCGCGCAGCACGTTCCTGACCAAGGTCGACCCCGCCGACGCGACCAACCCGCCTTGGGTGCGCAGCTTCGCCCTCAACGGCCCGCACGAGGACCCGGAGGACCAGACCCGCTACATGGGCTTCGGCGAAGCCAAGAAGCGCCTCTGGGGCGAGTGGACCAGCGACGACGGCCAAGCCTGGTTCAAGGTCTTCACCTGGGCCGACGGCGCCCTGCGCTCCCGCCTCCGCCTGGGCGCCCTGCCCGACCAGATCAGCCGCGGCGCGCGGTTCGACGGCCGGCGGCTGCAGTTCGGGTGCGACGCCGTGGTCTCAGGCGCGGGAGGCCCGAAGGCCACGCCCGTCCCGTGCCGGGTTGTGCTGGAGGTCGACTCGAACGACGGCGACCGCATGCACGGCACAATCGCGCCGGAGAGCAACCCGGCTGGTGCGCGCGCCATCGCCCTGCGCAAGACCGCCATCATCTCGACCCGGCTGACAGGTTACGACGTGTAAGGCCCCCGATAGGAAGCACGGGATCGACAATCGGTTCCTGGCATCTTTTCAATCTTTCCTCTCCTTCCCGGGGGCCTTTGATGGCACCGATTCAGCTTCCGACGTTGTCGATCAGCAGGTAGACTGCGCCGCAGTGGCCCGCGATGGTCGCGGGCCGGAAGCCAACTAGGAAATGTCGGATCAATGTTGCGCCGCGCCCGCATTCCTTGAATGCCGGCCCGGGCCCAGGATGTGACCCCGTCATGAACGAACTGCTGCTGCTCCTCGCCGCCGATGCGACATCGAGCCCGGCCAACCTGAAGATCTGGGCGTACTTCGCCTTCATCGGGCTGGTGGTGCTGTTTCTGGCGCTTGACCTGGGGGTGTTTCACCGCGAGGCCCATGAGGTCTCCATGAAGGAAGCGGCGACATGGTCGGTGGTCTGGCTGACGTGCGGCATTGCATTCAGCGGGTTCGTTTACGCGGCCTATGAGAACCACTGGCTGGGGTTGGGACTGGAGACGGCCAAGTACAGCACGACGGAGGCGATCAAGGCCGGTGCGCCGCTGATCGTGTCAGGCGAGGTGCAGGGATTTGAAGCGGCCAAGCAGTATCTCGTGGGGTACGTGGTTGAGAAGTCGCTGGCGATGGACAACATCTTTGTCATCGCGCTGATCTTCACGTTCTTCGCGGTGCCGCCGAAGTACCAGCACCGAGTGCTCTTCTGGGGCATCATCGGCGCGCTGGTCATGCGCGGCGGGATGATCTTCCTGGGAGCGGGGCTGATCCTGAAGTATCAGTGGATCCTGATTATTTTTGGCGGGTTCCTCATCCTGACAGCGCTGAAGATGGCCCTGATCAAAGGCAATGACGACGTCTCGCAGAACGTGGCTGTGCGCCTGTGCAAGAAGTTCTTTCGGGTGACCGAGTTCTACGACGGGCAGAAGTTCTTCACCAAACGCACCCTCAAGCCGACCTACAGGAAGGATGCCAGCGGCAAGGACGTGATGGACCCGGCGCCGGCGGGCTCGCTGAGCGCCGCCTGGGCCATCACGCCGCTCTTCCTGGCGTTGATCCTGGTGGAGGTCACCGACCTGGTGTTCGCCGTGGACTCAATCCCGGCCATCTTCGCGATCACGCCGGACCCGTTCATCGTCTTCACGAGCAACATCTTCGCGATCCTCGGATTGCGGGCGCTGTACTTCTGCCTGGCGGCGTTGATCCAGAAGTTTCGGTTCCTGAAGCCGGCGTTGATCCTGATCCTGGCCTTCGTGGGCGTAAAACTGCTGTTGCTGAGTGTGCCCCCATATCTGGAGGTGATCGGCATGAACAAGGCTGATCCGATCAAGATCGACACCACGGTGTCGCTGTTGGTCGTGGTCGGCACGCTGGCGTTGGCAACTGTGCTGAGCGTGGCGGTGCCAGCAAGGGTGGTGTCAGAGGGGAGGACGGGCCCGACGCAGTAGATGAGGCTCGGCGATGCTGGCGCAATCCCGTAGGTATGCCTTCGGGCGGATGTGATGGCCGAGCCATGAGCCCAATGACCACCTTGTTGACCTTCGTGTAACCCAAGGCGCCTGTTGCGCCCATTAGAATGCCGCACACCGTGTGAAGAACTCACATGAACATCCGCAACTTTGTTCAGTCCGCGTCCTTCAACAACTTCATCGTTGCCGTCATCCTGGTCAACGCGGCCCTCATCGGGCTGAGCACCTACCTGACCGACGCGACGGCTCTCCGCATCATCGCAGCGATCGAGACGGCCTGTGTCGCCATCTACCTCGTGGAAATCGCCCTTCGATTCAAGGCTCGCGACTCGACGGCAGCGTTTTTTCGCGACGGGTGGAACATCTTCGACATCGCGATCGTCAGCGCGGCCCTGATTCCCGCGTCCAACGGCATCGGGCCCGTGTTGCGCATTCTTCGCGTGTTCCGCGTGCTCCGCCTGGTCAAGACCATTCCGGAACTGCGGCTGATCGTCAACGTCCTGCTCCGTTCGGTCGCCAGCATGAAATACGTCGCGCTCCTGGCGGCGATCCTCTTCTATGTTTATGCGGTCATCGGGGTGAAGCTGTTCGGCAGCGACGGGCACCCCATGCAACCCTACTTCGCCAGCATCCACGAGGCATGCTTCACGCTCTTCCGCATCCTCACCGGCGATGACTGGACACAGATGCGATACGAGCTCGCCCAGGCGGGTCATCCCTTGGCCGCGTTCACCGCCTATCAGGTCTCATGGATCGTGGTCGCCACATTCCTGCTCGTCAACCTCATCGTTGGCGCCGTCATCAACAACTATCAAAAGGTGCAGGACATCGAGGACCACCGTTCGCTCGCGCCGGACACCAGCGAAAGACGCGTGAGGGAACTCGTTCAGGAACTCGACGCAATCCTCAACTCACGCTCGAAGTGACCGCAGGTGCCAAACTCGGTCGCTGCCCGAGACCCCCTGCGGGTGACGCACCCGCAGGGATCTGGGGGATTCCAGCTTCCAGCGCTTGGGGGGAAGTCGAAGATAAGGTGCCATCGAAGATAAGGTGCCAGGAACCGAATGGCATTAAGCTAAGTGTTGCAATCCGCGTTTTTGGCTTAGAAACGCAGGTGAAATGCCGAAAGCACCCCTTAACTTAATGCCATTCGTGCCAGGAACCGATTCGCTGACTCCCCGGCCCTGGCACGGCAGCCTCGGCTCCAAGGAAAAGTTGAGCAAGACAAGGGGACATGTCTGCTCCGTCGCAAACCTCCAGAGTAAATGACAAACCAGGATGTTGTGGACCACCGCGAGCATGCGCATCTGGCGGTTGCGGGAGTGATGGCCGTGGCCGCAGGGCCCCTCCCCTTGGTTCCGCTTGATCATCGACATCGCTGTCTCGACCTGCCAGCGCCGCATCCACTGGCGGCGGCTCACTTGCCTCCCCGCCCGGCCCTCTTCCCCGGGCGGGTCGTCGCACCCGTCATCACATCGACGCCGCGGCGGGTGTCGTCGGCCGGGCTGCCCTTCGCGGCTGGGTGTTCGTCCAGCACCTTCTGCAGGCGTCCGCGGGCGGCGGCCGCGTCTGGGCCGGATGCGTCGCCCTTGTCGACGAGCCTCTCCTCGAACGGCGAGTCCCGCATGTCGTACAGCTCGCCGCCGTTGGTCAGCTTCCACCGCTCCTCGCGGACGTAGGATCGGCCGTTGAGCTCCACATAGACCCACTCCCGCGGCGACCCCTTCCGCCCGCGCAGCGGCTCGGCGAAGCTTTGCCCGTCGATCGTCACGCCCGCGGGCAGCGGCGCCCCGCCCAGGGCGGCGAAGGTCGGCAGCGCGTCGGAGAAGTCGACCAAGTCGTCGCGGACCTGCCCCGCGGGCGTCGTGCCCGGCCAGTTGGCGACCAGCGGAACGCGCGAGCCGCCTTCCCACATCGAGCCCTTCGCGCCATTGAGGCGCTTGCTGCCGATGGTCGAGGTCTTCTCGCGCGGCCCCCACGTGCCGTTGTCGCCCGCGAAGAGGATCAGCGTCCTCTCGCGCAGCTTCAGGCGGTCGAGCTCGTCGACCAGCTTGCCCACGAGCTTGTCCATGTAGGCGATGTTCTCGGCGTAGGCGTCTTCCCCGTCCCCGGGCTTGCTGTCCGGTGTAGGCACGATCGGCGAGTGGATGTGCGACATCGAGTAGTACAGGAAGAACGGCTGGTCCTTGTGTTTTTCGACGAAGCGGACGGTGAAGTTGTGCATCAGGTCGGGCACGTATTCGCCCTCCTTCACCTCGTGCCGCTTGTTGTTGAGGCGGTACTCCTTCGCCTGGGCCCGGGTGTAGACGCCGCTGCCGTTGTAGACCAGGTGCTCGTCGAAGCCCCACTGGGCGGGCCCGAGCGACATCTGCCCCCATTTGCCGGCATGGCCTGTGACGTAGCCGGCCTTCTTCATGACGGTGGGGATCATCACCTCGCGGTCGGGCCGGATCGCCTCGGCGGAGGTGTTGTTGATCAGGCCGGTGCGGAAGGGGTATCGCCCGGTGAGCAACTGGCAGCGCGAGGGGCCGCAGAGGGGCGTGGAGTAGCAGCGCGTGAAGCGCACGCCCTCCTTGGCGAGGGCGTCGATGCGGGGCGTCTTGTAGCGGTCGCTGCCGTAGCAGCCCACGTCGCCCAGGCCCAGGTCGTCGGCGAGGATGAAGATGATGTTGGGCCTTTCGCCCGCGCCCCCGGAAGAAGACGCGGGGCCGGTGGCGGGCGCGGTCGCCGCGGTGTCGCCCGGAGCGGCGAAGAGGCAGGCGGGATTGGCGAGGTGCTCCAAGGAGAAGGCCGTCAAACCCAGACCCGCAGCCCGGAGGAATTCGCGCCGTTTCATGGGAGTTGTCCTGAAAGTGCGGAAGCGAGGCGAAAGGAAGCCGCGACGGTGAAAGGATGCGCTGGACGAGGGACATTCATAACGCGCGGAGGCGGAAACCGGAAAAGGGAAATGAGGACAAGTCTGCCCCGTACCAGCGGATCTGGGGTTCGGAGTTCCGCCTTTAGGCGGCTCTTCGAAAACCAAAAGCGCCTCGCACGACCGGGCGAATACAAATGCCCGCCTGAAGGCGGAACTCCGAAC
This sequence comes from Planctomycetota bacterium, assembly GCA_026386955.1. Lineage (GTDB taxonomy): Bacteria > Planctomycetota > Phycisphaerae > Phycisphaerales > Phycisphaeraceae > JAPLMQ01. The sequence continues at coordinate 5,061 of JAPLMQ010000096.1, read as the reverse complement.
CCCAGACCCGCCCGACGGGGGCATTTCTCATCCTCGCGGCGCGGAAATTTTCTGGCCGAAATCGAAAATATTTTTAGCACCCATTTCCAGTTTGGGTTGCAACGCCCACCCCTCCGGAAACGCTCAGAACGAGGCCCGCTCGCGTGGGCGGCACTGGAGCAGGACGGCCGCGGCTCGGGAGCGGGACAATTTGACGCTCCGTTTCGCTCAACGAGCGACCTCGCCCACGCCCGGCCGGGATGGTCCCGAACAGCCAAAACGGCAGCACAATACGCAACGATTGAAGCCGCCATCGCTTACAGAAAATCGCCCCAAAACCGCTCCCAGGCCCACAGGCCCAAGTCGCGCGCACAGCGGCGCACCAGCCCTCGAATCGCTCCCAAAGACGCACCGGACCGGTGTCGTCGCATATCCCCACCGGGCGCGCAGCGTAGCGGGAGCGGCATCATTTAGAGCATTTTCGAGGGGCAATTTCCCGCGCCAGACATAGATACCAGTGTCCGGAAAAATCCGGACGAACGCCAAAACCCGAATTTCAAAATAAGGACTTGCGCGTCGGTGTCCGGATTTGGCCGGACACTTGTGCGGGTCTTACGGGGGCGAGGTTTTTTTCGTCCGACGTTCGATAGCCCTCTCCCGGCATGTCCAAAACCGGTCCGCCCGGAGCGTTCGATCGCCCCTCTCGCTCGACCCCTCCGCTCGACCTTTCGATCGACCTTTTGATCGACGCAGAGCGGACCCGAAACATCATCGCTTGCCACCACCCGCCGCGGCCCGTCGTCGCGGCTTTTTCATCGAGGAGTTCACCATGTTCCGCACCGCATCGGCTTTTCGTTCGCTCGGCGTCGTCGCATCGCTGCTGCTCGCCTTCTCCGTGTTGTGCGTGGCGCAGACATGGGAAAAGGCATGGGCAAAGAAGGGGGCAGAAAAAGGCTGCCAGGAACGCCTCGCCGACACGCGACGGGAAGGGCGAATTTCGACGGCCAATCTCTCACCCAACCTCCGGCCGGACCCGCCCGAAACGCCCCAGCAGCCCGCGGACCATCGCGCCCGTCGGGCTCACGCCTTCCTCCTTCAGGAAGCTTGCCGCGATCGCCGCCGCCGCCATGCAGGGGGCGACGCAGTAGAACGTCGCCCGCAGCCCGGCGTGGATGCCGATGGACTCGAGCCAACCCGGCAGGCAGCCGCCGAGCGTCGGCATCGGGGCCGCGGCCACCACGACCACCGCCGAGTAGATCGCGAACTGCACCGACCGCCCGACCCGCGGCGTCACCTTGTAGATCAGCGTGGACGACGCGAGGTTGATCCCCGACGCGAAGAAGCCCGCGAGCACCTGCACCGGCAGGGCCAGGAGGTAGACCCGGCCCGGGCTGTCGATCCACATCCAGACGAACGGCAGCGGCGCCAACCCCCACGTGCAGGCCACGAGCACGGGGCGGCAGCCGTGGCGCTGCGTGATCCGTCCCCACCAAGGGGCGAAGACCAGGATCGACAAGGCCAGCACGGCGTTGAAGAGCCCCACGCCGACGAAGGACATGCCCAGGTCGCGCAGCATGTAGGTGACGAAGAACGGGGCGGCCACGGTCTGCAGCGAGAGGAGCATGCCGTAGGCGACCAGCAGCCAGAGCGGGCGGTTGCGGAAGGCGCCCGCGGCGTGGGCGAGGAAGCCTTCGCGCTCGTGGTGCTTCAGCGGGACGTCGGCCTGCGGGAGGAACAGCCAGGCGTTGATGAGGCCGAAGATCATGCCGAAGGCGAAGAGGGTGGTGAAGGCCCCGATGCCCATGTGCTTGACGTGGTCGAGGAAGGATCCCTCCAGAAGGGCGAAGCCGGTGGCGACGACGCCCGACCAGCGCGCGAGCCGGCCGAAGAAGGAGCTGCGGATGGTGGCCGGCACGAGGTCGCCGATCCAACTGCTGCGGGCGTTGCCGGCGACGTGGGCGCAGAGCGTGATGAAGGCGACGAGGCCGATGAGCAGGCCCACGCGCAGGGAGCCATCGTGCGGGGAGGGATTGCCCGCGTGGTCGGCTTGCGCCGCATCGCCCTGCGCCGCGTCACCTTGGGGCGCGACGAATGGGATCGCGATCACCAGCCCCCAGCCCAGCACGTTGAGGCAGGATGCGGCGAAGGTCAGCCTGCGTCGGCTGAGCCCCGTCTCGACCAAGGCCGAGGTGGGGAGCTGCGCCAGGACGCAGAGCATGGGGATGGTGCTCATAAGGCCGATCTGGACGTCGGTCGCCCCGAGCTTGAGGGCGTAGCCGATGAGGAACATGCCGCCGGTGGAGGCGCCGTAGATCGCGCCGAGCATGGCCTGGGCGTAGGACAGCCGCAGGGCGCGGCGGAGCGTCCCCGCCGGCGCCTTGGCCGGATGATCATCCGCGCCAGCTTCCGCGACGAATGCTTCGGATTCGCCTCCCTCGGAGGCAACCATGGCCACCCACCCCATTGGTCCGACCCCGGCCCGCTCGCCGGCGACACGCTGCCTTGTGGACGATCCGCCATCATTCCACTGAAAGCCGGCGCGGGCAACTGCAAGGCCTCGGCGAGACGCATGCGTTGACCCTCCGACGCCCGGGGCCGATACTGTCCGCATGCGGTGCCCGTTCTGCAGCGAAGACCATGACAAAGTGATCGACTCGCGGGCGACCGAGGGCGGCCAGGCGATCCGCCGCCGCCGCGAATGCCTCTCCTGCAAGCGCCGCTTCACCACCTACGAGCACATCGAGCAGACCGCCCGACTGGTGGTCATCAAGAAGGACGGCACGCGCGTTCCCTTCGACCGCGACCGTGTTCTGGGTGGCCTGCAGAAGGCGTGCTACAAGCGGCCGGTGAGCGTCGAGGAACTCCAGCGCATCGCCGAGGAGGTCGAGGAGGAGATCTACCGCAAGTACGACCGCGAGGTCGACTCGGTGGAGATCGGCCACGCCATCGCCGAGCGGCTCAAGGTCGTCGACCAGGTCGCCTACGTCCGGTTCGCGAGCGTCTACAAGCAGTTCCGCAGCTTGGACGAGCTGGCAGACGAGGTGCGCGACCTCCTGCAGAGCCGTCGGCTCGACTCGCCGGGGCAGGGCAAGCTCTTCTGAATCTCACCCCAAAGCCCAGGCACGGCTGTGTCTGGGTTCCCTTCGCGCCAAGCCGGAACCGCGGAAAATCTTCGCAAAGTTGCGCGGGAATTTTCCTTGCCCCGGGGCCGGAGCGCGGGCTATATTGAAATTGACGGGCACTCATCTCGCGGGTTCGGTTCAATACAACTCAGGCCGAAAGGACTAGCCATGGCGACGGTCCAAGACATCCTCGCACGGAAGGGGCAAGAGGTGCAGTACATCCAGCCCCAGGCGACGGTGCTGGAGGCGGCCTTGAAGATGAACGAGCGGAAGATCGGCTGCCTGGTCGTGACCGACCACGCCCGGGTCGCCGGCATCTTCACCGAGCGCGACATCCTCCGCCGCGTCGTGGCAGCCCGATGCGACCCCGCGACCACCCGCGTCTCGGACGTGATGACCGAGGAGGTCGCCTGCTGCCGCCCCGAGACCGACCTCGACGAGGCCCGCGGTGTGATGAAGAACCGCCGCATCCGCCACTTGCCCGTCGTCGACGAGTCCCGCCGGCTCTGCGGTTTGATCTCCATCGGCGACCTCAACGCCTACCTCAGCGACGACCAGGAGGTGACGATCCACTTCCTGCACGAGTATCTCTACGGCTCGAGCGTGGCGTGACCCGCGCCGGAGCCACGGCTTGCCTCCCCCGCGCGCGTTGCGGTTCCATGGCGCGGGGCGCGATCATTCCCGGGACGGGGGCGGTCGCGTTACACTCCGTCCGCGCTATGCGCCGACGGAGACGCCCATGCCCCCGCCCGGTCCTTTTGTCTCACGAGGCGGCCTGAAGATCCAGGCCGCGATCGACGCCTTCGCCCTCGACCTCGCGGGGGCCGTCTGCGCCGACTTGGGCTGCAACGTCGGCGGGTTCACCGACTGCATGCTGCAGCGCGGGGCCTCGCGCGTCTTCGCCGTCGACACCGGCTACGGCGGGCTCGCCTGGAAACTGCGGCAGGACCCGCGCGTCACGGTCTTGGAACGCACCAACGCCCTCCATTTTGATCCCCAATCGGCCCCGGATTTCTCCGGCTGCGACTTGGTCAGTCTCGACTTGGGCTGGACGCGGCAGGCCTTGGCGCTGCCGGCCGCGATGCGATGGTTGAAGAAGGGCGGGACGACGATTTCGGGCGCACCGCACGCAAGCGGGGCGGCGCCGATTTCAGCCGGCGCGTCGGAGATCCTGGAGGACGTCGCCGCCGCGGGCGGACGTTGGCCGGCGCGCCGCCCGGCGAAGGACGGCCCGCTGGTCATTTCGTTGATCAAGCCGCATTACGAGGCCGAGAAGTCCCGCCTCCACCGTGGCGTGCTCGACCCCGCCGACGCCTTGACGCTGACGCAGCGCATCCTCACGGAGATGCCGCGGCTGGGCCTGCGCGTGCTCGGCTGCGTCCGCTCGCCCATCCTGGGCGGGGGCGACAAGGGCAAAGGGAACGTCGAGTATTTGGCTTTGCTGGAGCCGGACGCCGGCGCTTGAATGCCGCATTGCGAATGTGTGGACGGCAATCTCACGGCCGCGGTCTGTGGGCGGGTTGCTCGTTCAACCGCCGGAAGTACGACTCCGCCAGGTCGCGCAGCTCGGGCGGGACGCCGGTGAAGTCCGTTGGTCGGGTCGTCGCATTGGCCGACTCGACACGTTGGTCGCCCGCGCGCTCGGCACGCGAAGTCGACGCACGCGACGGTGATGGGCGCGAGGGACCGCGGGCGCGGCTGGAGTCGTCAACCAAATCGTCGCCTGCGCCGACTCCGCCGCCCGAATGCGGGCCTTGCAACGCCCCGGCCTCCCCGCGCCCGCCGGCCGAGCCGCCGGAACGCGAGCCGTCCGACGACGCGCCCTGTCCCGCGGCCGCGCGTCGGGCCACGGCCTCCCGCGCGAGCGCCTCACGGGCGGCGTCGAGTCCCGCGCCGGCCTCGCCGAAGCGACGGCGGGCTTCGTTGCGAGCGGACGCACGCGCGGCATCACCGCCCAACG
>JAPLMQ010000164.1 GCA_026386955.1 Planctomycetota bacterium | reverse complement strand
CCACGAGTACGCTGGCATGTGGCACCCAGAGCCGTGACGTCTCACGGCGAATCCGCATGATCCCGGCTTGGGTCGGTGGCACTGTCGATCGCAACCTGATTTCATGTTTCCGCAGCCACGCGCGGAAGTGAGGTGTCGATGCTACGCGTGATCGTCGTTGGACTTGGACCCATCGGGCAGGCCTGCGCCAAGGCCATCCGCGTCGAGCGCGACATGAGCCTCGTCGGGCTGGTCGACCTCGACCCCTCGAAGCAGGGCAAGACGCTCGACGAGCTGATGGCGACGCCGGGCGAGCCCGTGCCGGCCGACCCCAGCGGCAAGCCCTCGCCGCGCGTGACCAACGACCTTCCCCTCTCCGCAGTCGACGGGGCCGATGTCGCGGTGGTGACGACCTCCTCGCGCCTCGACGTGATCGCGCCGACGCTGCGGGTCTTGCTCGACCACGGGATGGCGGTGGTGAGCAGTTGCGAGCAGATGTCCTGGCCGTGGTACCGGCACGCCGCGCTGGCCGACGAGCTCGACGCCCACGCGCGGGCCGCGGGGCGGGCCCTGCTCGCCACGGGCGTCAACCCCGGCTTCGTGATGGACACCCTCGCGGTCGCGCTCAGTTGCATGGTCCGGCGGGTGCGCGCGGTGCGCTGCGAGCGCCGCGTCGAGGCGGGGCTCCGCCGCCAGCCGCTGCAGGCCAAGATCGGGGCGACGATGACCGCGGCGCAGTTCAACGAGCTCGCGGCGGCGGGGAAGATCGGCCACGAGGGTTTGCCCGAGTCGGTGGCGCTCATCGCCGCGGGGCTGGGGCGCAGGGCCGAGCCCGGGTCGGTCAAGATCACCCTCGAGCCCGTGCTCGCCGAGGCGCCGACGCCCTCGGCCCTGGGGCTCATCCAGCCCGGGCGCGTCTCGGGCATGCGCAACACCGGGCACTGGTCCGGCGACGGGCTCACCATCGACCTCGACCTGACCATGGCCGTGGGGCTCAGCGACCCCAAGGACGTCATCACCCTCGACGGCCCGGTGCAGCTCCGCCTGAAGATCCCCGGCGGCACGCCCGGCGACTCCGCGACCGTCGCCACGCTGCTCAACCACATCCACGTCGTCCACGAGGCCAAGGCCGGCCTGCGCACGATGCTCGACGTCCCGCCCGCGGGCTGCCGCGGGCGCGATTGAACCAACGTGGTGGGCGCACAAACGCGGTGGGCGCAGAAAAACCGGCGACGCATTGCGCGTCGCCGGCTCGGTTTCATCTCAGTGCTTCGCCTGCTGCTTCACCTGTGGTAGTGGTCGCGGTTGACGCCGTCAAAAGCAACCCGACTTCAGGCAGCAGGTCTTGAAAGGACTTGTTGGAGCCGCAGGGGCAAGGGTCGTTTCGGCCGAGCTTCTCGATGAGCTCCTTGTCGCCGTGGACGACCCGGTCCCCGCGTTTCACGTGGGTTTCCGAGGGGTAGCCGTGCTTACGCTTGCTGGTGGACTCGAAAGCAGGGCTCTTCGAAGTGGTCATCGTGCTTCCGCATGGGGCACCTCCGCTGTTTGCGTGATGGTCGCCGGAAATGACGCGTCGACGCGCGTTCCCGCGAGCGGCGACCAAGGCTCGGGGGCGGGATTGTATCCACGATGGAACCGTGCGTTCGAAGGCCGGATAAGTCGGGCCTTCAGCCCTCCAAAACCTTCGGCGGCGATGTCCCTAGGGCTTCGCCCTAGACTGGGATAAGACGGGCCTTTGGCCCTGTAGAGAGGCCATTCAAAACCTGTCGACCACATGCGGCCCCAGCACCAACAAGCCGATCACGGCCGCGCCGATCGCGGCGAGCAGGACCGCGCCGGCGGCGACGTCCTTGGCGTTCTTCACCGCGGGGTGGAAGTCGGGCGAGGCGACGTCGCAGAGGAACTCGAAGGCGGTGTTGAGCGCCTCGGCCGTCCAGACCCCCACGCAGGCGACGACGATCCAGCACCACTCGTCGCGCGACAGCCGCAGCGCGAGGCCGGCCGCCACGACCGCGAGCGTCGCGGCGAAGTGGAGCTGGGCGTTGCGCTGCGAGGCGATCATCAGGCGCAGGCCCTGGAGCGCGAAGCGCACGCTGCGGATGCGGCCGGTGAAGGTGAAGGGCGTGGTCATGGGCGGACCTCCGGGAGTGGGCTTGGGCGCGGCGGTCGGCGGTGCGGGGAGTCAAGGAATGAATGGTACGACGCGGGACGCGGAGCGGGTCGGCCACGACATGAATTGTTAGCCGGACGCGCAAGCGACGGAGGTTTGCATTGGTCTTTCGCGAGTTCCGGGCGAAGTCGATTGCCTCAGGCGAACCAACTTCCGTCGCTTGCGCGTCCGGCTAACAAGAGTGCGATCATTCGCCCATCACGGCCCGACGGGCTTGGCGCCGATCCCCACCGGGCGGGCGCCCGCGGCCTCCTTGCCCGCGCCGTCGCGGGTTGGACCCCCGCGCGGGGCGGGGAGGGCGATGACGAAGTCGGACCCGCGGCCGATGTCGGAGTGTACGGTGAGCGTCCCGCCGTGCTCGTCGACGATGCGGCGGGCGGTGGGCAGGCCAAGCCCGGTGCCGCCCTTCTTGGTCGAGAAGTAGGGTTGGAAGATCCTCTCGATGCGGTCGGGGGGGATCCCGCCCGCGGTGTCGGTGACGTGGATGTGGATCTCCTCATGGCCCAGGTTCTTGAAGCGCTCGGTGCGGATGATCAGCTCGTTGGCCCCGCCGTGGGGGCGGTCAGACTGGCGGGCCTCGGTCATGGCGTGGATGCCGTTGATGAGCAGGTTGAGGATGGCCTGCTTGAGCAGCGCGCCGTCGGCGACCGCGGTGGAGGGGGAGGCTGCGAGCTGGGTGCGCAGGCGCACGCCCGCCGCCTGGGCCTGGGGGATGAAGAAGTCGGCGAGTTCGCCCACGAGGGCGTTGACGTCGGTGGGGGCGAGGTCGAGCTTGACGCGCCCGGCGAACTTCAGGAAGTCCTCGAGGATGTCGCGCAGGCGCTGCACCTCGCGGGTCAGCCCCTCGCTGCGGCGGACGGCGCGGGCGAGCTTGTCGCGCTGGGGCGACCCTGCGGGGAACTCGGCGGCGGCCTCGCGCAGATCCTCCTGCAGGAGCTGGACGTTGAGGTTGATGGTCGAGAGGGGGTTCTTGATCTCGTGGGCGAGCCCGCCCGTGAGCGTGCCCAGCTCGGCGAGGCGCTCGGCGCCCTGGGCGCGGCGCTCGAGCCTGCGGACGCGCAGGGCGTTGCGGCGGGCGAACATCATCGCCAGCGGCACGGTCAGCAGCACGCCCAGGCCAAGGCCGGTCCAGAACATCGACATAGGGGGAGGATAGCCGCGTGGGGGAGGGGCGTCACGCGCAGGCCACGCGCGCAGCCGAGAGGACGGCTCCGGATCGTCGCCTTGCGGGGAGGCGGCGGAGCGTGGAAGGGATCGGTCGGCTTGGGGTGCCCCCGCCCCGCGCGGGTGCAGGGAGCCTCCGGGGGGTGGGCCACTCCGGCGCGGCGCCAAGCTTCTGTGCGAGGCGGTGTTGCCGCGGGCGTCGCGGCGGGAGGGGACGGGCTCGTGGCGGTTGACGGCGCGGGCCTGGAAGCCCTTCTCCCCCTGGATCAGTTCGTAATCAACGCTTTCGCCGTCCTTCAACGAGCGGAAGCCGTCGCCCTGGATCTGGCTGTAGTGGACGAAGACGTCCTGCCCCTCGGGGCCCACGATGAATCCGTAGCCCTTCTTGGGGTCGAACCACTTCACCTTCCCATGCGTCGACATGGAGACTCTCCTGTGAAAAACCGCAGACAACGCGACCGCACCCAACGGCCTTGTCCGCCCTGGCCACAGAACCAGCACGACCCATGCGCACACAACAGGAGATGCTGGCCCGTCGACATGGCGTGCGACTTGTCCGCGCGAAGAATCGAAAAATGAGGGCTGCGGATCTTTCCGCAAAAGCCTCGCGCGTCCGTCGCCTGTTTATTGTGAAAACCGAGAGACCTGAAACCGAAATCCCGAAACACACATGCTTCCGAACCGAAGCCGAGACCGGAACCAAACCGAAGCGGATGCAGAAGCGGAACCCGAATCCAAAACCCCGGGAACCGACTCGAAAAACCTGAGACAAGAAGCGGAGAAGCAGGAGGCCAAGAGCGAAAAAACCTGCCCCCGGTATATAAGTCTACATTATCACCGAAACCGACGCGAAACAGCGCACTTTTTTCACTGGGAAAATGGATGTCTTGAAGAGTGGCTCAACGAGGCCTGCGAAAAAGCCGCCACAGCAATTCCAGCCCACAATGCGGGCTCGTTGAACCGAACGCGGATGTCCCGTCGCACAATCCCGCGAGGCCGCCCCGAAGGGCGACCTCAAGGCGTCGATGCCAGCCAAGGCCGAGCTACGTACCCGAACTGCGATCCCGAACTGTGGGTCCGACGGGGTAGGCGGCTACCCTGTTCGGACCCATTTGTTCGGATCGCCAACGGGATTAATCGTAACTACTTCTTCGCCGGTTGGGAAGAGTCTGCGTTGTTTTTCTGGGAAGCGGCGCCCGCGTCCTTGCCCGCGGACTCTTCCTTGATCGCGGCCTTGCGGGAGAGCTTCACGCGGCCCTGGTCGTCGACCAAGATGACCTTGACGCGGACCAGGTCGCCCAGCTTGACCACGTCGCCGACCTTCTCGACAAAGCCGTCCGCCAACTCGGAGATGTGGCAGAGGCCGTCCTGGCCGGGGGTGAGCTCGATGAACGCGCCGAAGTCCTTGATCGAGGTGACCTTGCCGGTGTAGATCGTGCCGACCTTGACCTCGGCGCAGAGCTTCTCGACTTCCTCGAGGGCCTTCTCGGCCTTGCCGGCGCCGGAGGCGGAGATGACGACCGTGCCGTCGTCGTCGACCTCGATGGTCGCGCCGGTGGCTTCCTGGATGGCGCGGATGGTCTTGCCGCCGGGACCGATGAGCTTGCCGATCTTCTCGGGGTTGATGGTGGTGGTGAGCAGGCGGGGGGCGTACTTGCTGATGGTCGCGCGGGGCTCGGGGATGGCGTCCTCGATCATGTCGAGGATGGCGAGCCGGGACTTGCGGGCGAGGGCGAAGGTCTTGCGGATCTGGGCGAGGCTCAGGCCGCGGGCCTTGAGGTCGAGCTGGATGGCGGTGATGCCGTCGCGCGTGCCGCAGACCTTGAAGTCCATGTCGCCGTAGTGGTCCTCCTCGCCCTGGATGTCGGTGAGGTAGATCTCTTGGCCGCCCTCGGCGACCAGGCCGATGGAGATGCCGGCGACGGCGGCGGAGATGGGCACGCCTGCGTCCATGAGGGCGAGCGTCCCGCCGCAGGCCGAGGCCATGCTGGAGGAGCCGTTCGACTCAAGGATGTCGGAGACGAGGCGGACGGTGTAGGGGAACTGGTCGACGGGCGGGAGGACGGGCTGGAGGGCCCGCTGGGCGAGCATGCCGTGGCCGATCTCGCGGCGGCCCGGGCCGGTGATGCGCTTGACCTCGCCGACGGAGAAGGGGGGGAAGTTGTAGTGGAGGTAGAACTTCTCGGCGTATTCCTCGCCCAGGCCATCGACGATCTGCTCGTCCTTGCCGGTGCCGAGGGTGACGGTGACCAGGGCCTGGGTCTCGCCGCGGGTGAAGACGGCCGAGCCGTGGACGCGCGGGAGGACGGCGACGTCGCAGGTGATGGTGCGGAGATCGTCGGCCTTGCGGCCGTCGGTGCGGGTGCCGCTGAGGATCACCTGGCGGGTGACCTTCTCCTCGACCTCGGAGACGGCGAGCTTGGCGTCCTTGATGCGGGAGGTCCACTTGCGCATCTCGGCGTCGGTCGCGCCTTCGCCGGGCTTGGGGAACTCGGTCTTGAGGAGGTTGTCGATCGCGGCCTTGGAGGCGATGCTGCGGTCGGCCTTGAGGCCGGCGGTGGTCTTCGCGGCCTTGAGGGGGGCGGTGAGCTTGGCCTCGACGAGCTTGACGACCTCGGGGTCGGGCAGGATCAGGTTCACGACCTTGGGCTTGCCGACCTTCGCGACGAGCTGGTCGATGATGCCGACGATCTTGAGGATGTTCTCGAAGCCGAACTCGATGGCCTCGGCGACGGTCTCCTCGGGCAGCTCGTGGGCGCCGACCTCGATCATGTTCAGGCCGTCCTTGTGCCCGCAGAGGAGCAGGTCAAGGTCGGTGTATTCGTTCTGGGCGGCGGTGGGCATGAGGACGAACTTGCCGTCGACGCGGCCGACGCGGACGTTGCCCACGGGCCCCTCGAAGGGGACGGAGCTGATGGCGAGGGCGGCGGAGGCGGCGATGCCGGCGAGGACGTCGGGCTCGTTCTGCCCGTCGGCGGCGAGGACCCAGCACTGGACCTGGACCTCGTCGAAGTAGCCCTTGGGGAACAGCGGCCGGATGGGCCGGTCGATGTTCCGCATGGTCAGCGTTTCTTTTTGGTTGGGAGCGCCCTCGCGCTTGCGGAAGCCGCCGGGGAACTTGCCCGCGGCGTTGAGGCGCTCGCGGTAGTCGACGGTGAGGGGGAAGAAGTCGAGGCCTTCGCGCGGGTTGGCGCGGACGACCGTGCCGAGCACGACGGTCTCGCCGTACTGGACGAGGACGGCGCCGTCGGCCTGCTTGGCGAGCTTGCCGGTTTCGATGCTGAGGGTTCGGCCGGCGAGTTCGAGTTCGACTCGGGTGGTAGCCAAGAGATGTGCTCCTTTGGGAGTGAAGAGAGGGCGTCGCCGGCGCCGGTGGGAATTCGGCGCGGGCCTGGCGGATGGTCCGCCACAGGGCCGTCCCTTCACGAGGGGAGCAGAGGACAGAAGGCTCGGCGCAGGGTTGCCGGAATCAGTCGCCGGGATCAAGTCTCCGGATTCGCGCCGCCTGGAGGCGTCTGCGGAACCGCGGGAGTCGATGCGGCGAGCCCACTGCCATCTGCCCCCTGTTGGCCACGCCGACGCCGGCGGGTCGAAGGGAGGCAGAACAGGTGCTTACTTGCGCAGGCCCAGGCGGCCGATGAGCTCTTGATACTTCGGGCGGTCGGTGCGGGAGAGGTACTCGAGCAGGCGGTTGCGCTTGCTCACCATGACCAGCAGCCCGCGGCGGGAGGCGTAGTCGTGCTTGTGGCCACGGAGGTGGTCCGTCAGGCTGACGATGCGCTCCGTGAGGATCGCGACCTGCACCTCGGGGGAACCCGAATCGGTGTCGGTGCGGCGGTAATCCTTGATGACCTGGGTCTTCTTCTCTGCGGTGATCGTCATGAGGGCTGCTCGCTTCCCAATGCTCTTTTACGACTCTGTTCGTCGGACTTCAGTTCGTTTTCACGGTCACGATTGTTGGTCGAGCATTGTAACAGCAGTGCTGGACGGTCGCAATGACGGGTATTGCCGGTGTGAGGAAGGCCGCGCGAATCGGGGCGATCCGGACCCAGGCGCCGCCGTGCATGGGCTTTGGCGCGGCAAAGTTCGCCTCAAGGTTGCCCATGATGAAACCCGATGTACAATACCGTCCGCAGAACTCAGGAATGTCCGCCATGCGTCCCAACGCCAGCCCCATCGGTATTGAGATTTCCATTATTACCCCACCCCGGTAGGGCCTGTTGTCGACCATCCGTGTTCGAAACCAGACCCTGCCCTACGGCGGGGTTTTTTGTTGCCCGAAAATCCAATCCAGAAAACAAGTTGCGGCTTTTCCAGACACGATCGACAGACTCACCAGTGACCGAATCCCACAGGTAAAACCATGAACGCCTCGAATCCGTCCGCCCCCCGCGTCGAAATGTACGACACCACCCTCCGCGACGGCTCGCAGGGCGAGGGCGTGAACTTCAGCCTCGTCGACAAGCTCAAGATCGCCGAGCGGCTCGACGACCTGGGCTTCGACTACATCGAGGGCGGCTACCCACTCTCGAACCCCAAGGACGCCGCCTTCTTCGCCGAGGCCCGCGCGATGAAGTGGCGGCACGCGAAGCTCTGCGCCTTCGGGATGACCCGGCGCAAGGGCGTCTCGCCCGCGGACGACCCGGGCATGAAGGCGCTGGTCGACGCCGCGACGCCGGTGATCACCATCGTGGGCAAGACGTGGGACCTGCACGTCGACGAGGTGCTTCGCATCTCGCGCGAGGAGAACCTGGCGATGATCCGCGAGACGGTGGAATACTGCCGGACCGCGGGGCGCGGGGCCGAGGTCTTTTATGACTGCGAACATTTCTTCGACGGCTACCGCGCGAACCCGGACTACGCGATGCAGACGCTGCTCGCCGCCGTCGCGGGCGGAGCGGCAAGGCTGGTCTTCTGCGACACCAACGGCGGCTCGCTGCCGGGCTGGGTCACGCGCGTCGTCGGCGAAGTGCGAGCCAAGCTCGCCGCTTCCGGGGCTTCCGGGGGCGCTGCCGCGAAGGTCGGCCTCGGCGTCCACTGCCACAACGACTCGGGGCTCGCCGTCGCCAACTCGCTCGCCGCCGTCGACGCGGGCTGCGTGCAGGTGCAGGGGACGATCAACGGCATCGGCGAGCGCTGCGGGAATGTCGACCTCACGACCGTCGCCGCGAACCTGCGCCTGAAGATGGGCATGGGCTGCCTCTCCGACGACGCGCTCCCGCGGCTGACCGAGGCCAGCCGGTTCGTCTACGAGCGGGCGAACCTCAACCTCGCGCCGAACCAGCCGTTCGTCGGCTCCGCCGCGTTTGCCCACAAGGGCGGGATGCACGTCCACGCGGTGCAGCGGCTGGCGAGCAGCTACGAGCACATCTCGCCCGAGCTGGTGGGCAACAGCCGGCGCGTGCTGGTGAGCGAACTCTCCGGCGCGAGCAACATCGCCGCGACGCTGGGGCGGAAGTTCAACATCGCCGACGACAAGGTCGTGCAGCGCAAGGTGCTCGAGCGCGTGCAGGACCTGGAGCATCAGGGCTACCAGTTCGAGGCCGCGGCGGCGAGCTTCGAGCTGATCCTCCACGACCTGCTGGGCACGCGCAAGCGGTTCTGGGAGCTCGACCATTACCGCTGCACGATCAGCAAGGGAGCGGGCGGCGCGTCGACGACCGAGGGCGTGGTGAAGCTCCGCGTCGGTGGGCGGCTGGAGCACCACGTCGCCGAGGGCGACGGCCCTGTCAACGCACTCGACGCGGCTTTGCGCAAGGGGCTTTCGCGCGACTATCCGCAGCTCGCGCAGGTCCATCTGCGCGACTACAAGGTCCGCGTGGTCAACCCCACCGCGGAGTCGGCGGCGAAGGTCCGCGTCGTGATCGACTTCGCCGTGCGCCAGCCCGCGGGCGGGAACGGCAAGGGCGAGGCGGCGGGGGCGGCCGGGGTTTCCGGGGGGGGCGAGTATTTTTCCACCATCGGTGTGAGCGAGAACATCGTCGAAGCCTCGTGGCAGGCGCTGACCGACGCGTTCGACTATTTCCTGCTCGAGTCGCAGGCGAAGCCGACGGCGTGAGCTTGCATTGTTGGCCGGAAGCGCAAGCGACGGGACAGGGGTCGATCAATTCACTGCCGGGTTCGAGATCGCGGATGACTGGCCAATCACGGCGAACACGTGCCGAGCTTTCATTGGATCGCGCCATTGCAGTTCGGCGCAGCCGTGGATTGGAGCACCCCCGTCCCGTCGCTTGCGCTTCCGGCTAACAAGAGGCGATCCGCGGCGCTTCGTGCGGTGCCCGCGATGCCCATGGTTCAAGGTGAATCCGTATAAGATGCCGCCCGGGCCATTCGCCCCGTCCGGAGCCTCGCCACGATGCACGCAGGATTCGCCGCGGTCGACATCACGCCCCCGCCGGGCTGCATGCTGGACGGGTTCGCCGCCCGGCTGGAGAACGCCACGGGCGTCGACGCGCCGCTCTTCGCGCGGGCGGTATGGTTGGATGACCGCGGCATGTGCGTCGGCGGCACTGCCGCTTTGATCGTCGCCCTCGACCTGGTGGGCCTCGAGCCCGCGACCGCCGATGCGTGGGCCGCGCGCCTCGCGGACGAACTGGGCCTGCCCGCGGGCAACGTGCAGCTCACCTCGACGCACACGCACGCGGGGCCGATGAGTTACCCGATCCGCGGGCTGGGCCCCGCCGACGCTGCTTTGATGGCACGCGTCGGCGAGGCGGTGATGGAGGCTTGCAGGCGGGCCAAGGCGGCCCGCGAGCCCGCGCGGCTGTTCGCCGGCGAGGCCCCGGCTTCGATCGGCATGAACCGCCGGCAGAAAAAATCATCAGGCCCGACGCAGCTTGCCCTCAATCCCGAGGGGCCGTGCGACAAGAGCGTCCACGTCCTGCGCTGCCAGACCGCGCGGCAGTCGATCCTCCTCTTCATGCACGCCTCGCATCCGTACTGCATCGGCCCCGCCGACCTGCTCATCAGCGCCGACTTCTGCGGCCACGCGGTGGCGGCCCTCGAGGCCGCGGGGCACCAATCGCTCTACGTCAACGGCTGCGCGGGGAACATCATGCCCGTCGCCGCGGCCCAGGGGCCCGCCGTCACCAAGCGCGAGGGCGAGCGCCTCGCGGCCTCGGTGCTGGCGGCGCTGCCGGGGCGCGAGTTGGTGGCACCTCGGCTCTGGGGCGGGTCGGCGGCCGTCGCCCTCCCGCACGACACGATGCCACCGATGGCGAAGCTGGAATCCTTCGCTCGTGACTCGATCGCGAAGACCAACGCCGCCGAGATGGACCCGCGCATGAAGAAGCGGCTGACCGAGGCGCTCGACGACTGGATCGTCGATCTCCGCGCCGCCCTCGTCCCCGGCGAGGACAGACCGCGCCCCGTGCCGGCCCGCGTCTCGCTCCTGCGCATCGGCGACCTCGCGCTGGCCTTCCTCCCCGGCGAGATCTTCTTCGAGATCGGCCGTGATCTCGTCGCGGAATTGACCGCGCCGGGCACATCCGCCCGCGCCTCCTCCGCTTGGGCCGTGGGCTACAACCACGGCTTCATCGGCTACGTCCCCACGCCCGAGTCCTACCCCGACGGCGGCTACGAAGTAGACGACGCCCACCGCTACCTGGGCCTCTGGCGCATCGCCCCCACGGCCGGCCGCACGTTGCACGACGCGGCGATGGCGCTTGCGAAGCAGGCGACTTGAGGAGGGGGAAATCCGGGTGCCACATGCCATCGTACTCGTGGCATGTGCCGATCCACCCAGGTCGTGCGGACTTGCGGTGAACCTGAAATATTAGATTCTGATCGATTCGATTCGGCTTGTTTTCCAGTCTTCTCGGCTCAAGACACATGCCACGGGTACGATGGCATGTGGCACCCAGAGCGACGCGGAACAGTCCACGTAAAGGATATTCATGCAAAAGCCCGCCCTCCTCGGCGGCCCCAAGGCCGTGACGCAGAGCATCCCCGTTTGGCCCCAGCGCGACGCCGACGACCGCGACGCCGTGCTCAGCGTCGTCGACAGCGGCCACTGGTGGATGTACGACGACATGGGCCCGGGCAACAAGAGCCACGTCGAGCGCTTCGAGAAGGAGTTCGGCTCCCACCACCGCGCCAAGCACGCCTTCGCCGTCAGCAGCGGCTCGATGGCGCTGGAGATCTGCGTGCGGGCCCTGGGCATCGGCCCGGGCGACGAGGTCATCACCACGCCCTACACCTTCATCGCCTCGACGAGCTGCATCCTCGCGGCCAACGCCTTGCCGGTCTACGTCGACATCGACCCCGAGACCTACAACATCGACCCGCGGAAGATCGAGGCGGCCATCACCGACCGCACCCGCGCCATCCTCCCCGTCCACTTCTCGGGCGAGTTCGCCGACATGGAGGCGATCCAGGCGATCGCGAAGAAGCACAACCTCCGCGTCATCGAGGACGCCGCCCACGCCCACGGCGCGAGCCTCACGGGTGACCGGTATGCCGGCGCGTTCAGCGACGCGGCGATCATGAGCTTCCAGGAATCGAAGAACCTCGCGTGCGGCGAGGGCGGAGTGATCCTGACCAACAACCAGGAGGTGGCTGACCTCGCCTGGAGCATGCGCCACTACGGGCGCGACCCGAAGCTGGCGTGGTATGCCCACGTGCGCCTGGGCTCGAACGGCCGGCTGAACGAGCTCTCGGCCGCGCTGCTGCGCAGCCAGTTCCGCAAGTTCCCCGCGCAGACCGCGCTCCGTCAGGCCAACGTGAAGCGGCTCTACGACCGCATGGCCGGCTTCGAGGGGCTCGCCGGCGTGAAGCTCCACCCCAAAGGCGTCACGCGGGCCCATCACCTGGTGATGCTGCGCTACGACCCGCGCGGCTTCGCGGGCATGACGCGCGACCAGTTCCTCAAGGCCGCCCAGGCCGAGGGAATCCCCTGCGGGGCCGGCTACTGCCACGCCCTTTTCGAGAACCCGATGTTCGCGAACATGGACCTCGCCTCGAGCAAGTCGCCTTACATGATCGGCCGGTCGAAGCCGGTCGACTACGGCTCGTTCCACGCGACCTGCCCCAACGCGGTGCGAGTCTGCAAGGAGGAGGCGGTCTGGATGGGCTCGCCCGCGTTCCTGGGCTCGGCCGAGCTGGTCGACCAGTTCGTCGAGGGCTTCCAGAAGGTGAAGGCGAACGCGAAGGAGTTGGCGAAGGCGACGAAGTGAGGGTTTGTTGGCCTGACGCGCCGGCGACGGAAGTTTTTTCCCATCAGGCGAAGCCTGATCAGAGCCGGGGACTGTGTCCCCGAAGACCGGGCGAATGGCGGTACTCCGCCTCGCGCGAAGTGCCGCACGTGCAGTTGCGCTGCGGTTCACGTTGATGCTACATCGACAGAATTCTTCCGGTGGATTCGTCGGCTTTCCGAGTCTTGGATGGCTTCCGACGAGTCGTGCGAGCGGAGTACCGCTTTCGCCCGATCTTCGGACACACAGTGTCCGTCTCTGCCTGAATCTGATCAGACTTCGTCTGATGAGAAAAGACCCAACCTCCGTCGCTTGCGCGTCCGGCCAACAATTTCACATCTCCGCCGGCGGCGGCGGGTTCAGCGCGTCGACGTGCACCGGGGGGAATTCCGGCGAGGCCTCGACGTCCGACTTGCGATAGAGCCCCAGCCGCGCGGGGTGGCGCAGGCCCGCGTGCAGGACGCGCGGGATGGGCTCGGAGACCGCGACCGGCTCCGCCAGCGGGCGCGGGCAGTCGGAGGGCGTCTCGTCGATCGGCTGGATCACCCACTTGGCCGCGGCCCATTGCTCGCGCGAGGGGACTTGCCCTGCCTGGTTCACGCCCAACAGCGGCTGCAGCGGCTGGTATCCCGCCCAGACGAAGGCGATCGGCTCATGCCCCGCGGCTTCGCGCACGCGGTGGGCGAAGGCCCGCGTGTGGTCGCCGAAGCGCTCGGCGGTGTTGCCCGCGGATGGAGTCGTGTCGAGGTAGGCCGTCAGGGCGCAGAGCCCGATTGCGACGGCGGCGCAGGCGGCCGGTGCGGGGCGCCAGCGCGGGCGGATCTGCGCGTCGACCAGCCATGCGACGGCGAGCGCAGCCGCGGGATAGGTCGGCAGCAGGTAGTCGTCGCGCTTCAGCGCCCAGCAGGAGAGCACGGCCACCCGCAGGAGCACCCAGAGGATCGCCGGGCCCGTCTCATGCCGCCACCAGTTCCGCGGATGGCCCAAGCGGATCAGCAGCGCGACGAAGAGCAGCGACCACGGGAAGAATCGCGCGAGGAAGTATTGCGGCATCTGGTACGACGTGCGGAGCAACTCGCGCAGGCCCGAGCCGACGAGGCGGTGCGTCTCGACGTCGACCAGCCCCTTGGCGTCGCCCCCCCGCGCGACGAAGAGGCCGAAGGCGAACCAGCCGCCGCCGAGGAGGAGGACGAGCGGGAGGCCCCACGCGGCGCCGGTTTGGCGGATCGCGCTCCAGCGCCCCGCGCAGAGCCGGGCGGCGAGCGGGAGATAGGCGAGCAAGAGCAGGGCGGGGAGGCCCTTGGTCATCGCCGCGGCGAGGATGCTGAGCCAGAGCGCGGCCTGGAGCGCGCGGAGCCGGTTCGGCCTGTCGAGTGGGTCGGTCGGCGGGGCGGTGAGCAGGATCGAGCCCGCGAGCCAGCCGGAGGTCATGAAGAGCGTCAGGACCATGTCGGGGCGGGCGATGTAGATCAGCCGCCATGAGCCCCAGTTGGCGAGGAAGAGGATGGCGGCGAGCACGGGCAGCGTCGGGCCTGCGGAGGGCATGAGGCGCCGGCCCGCGGCGAAGAGCAGCCCGGCGGTGAGCAGGCCTGCGACGATCGAGGGGAGCTTGTGCGTGGTCTCGCTGGTGTCGCCGGTGAGGAGGATCGCCGGGGCGGCCAGCCAGTTGTAGAACGGCGGCTTGTTCCAGGGCATGCCGAGCAAGTCGCGGGGCCAGAGCCATCGGCCGTTGACGACCATGTCGACGGTGAAGGAGATGGTGCGCGGCTGGTCCTTGGCGTCGAGGTCGGAGGGGCCGAGGAGCCGGCCGAGGAGGGTGAGGAGGACAACGAGCAGGAGGGCGACGAGGAGAAGGCGTGGGGCCTTGGTCGGCGCGCTTGTGCTTGAAGTCGGCGCGGCGCCCGGCGCGGGGTCGATGAAGATCGGGGGCGTGGCCATGGCGATCGTCGCTCGAAGGCTCGCGGGCGGCGGGGAGGAATTGAACGAGCGGAGTATACCGCTCGCGCCGTGGGAGGATCAGGGCTGGATCTATACGCTTTCAGCTTCGGCCTTCGGCTTTGCCCTTGACCCCGCGATTGCGTGCCCGGCCCGCAATGGCGGTATACTCGCCTGATCCTGCCCCGGGCCGGTTTGGGCCCCGAAGGCACGGGCGATTCTTGATTGAAGGACCAGGCCGATGAGCACGGGACGACGACTGGAGAAGTGGCGGCCGCTGGCGTTCCTCGTCGCGCTGACGGCGTTGACGCTGCTGGGCGGCTGCAGCAACTTCCGCACGTACGACAGCCCCACGGCCAGCGTCGTGGGCGTCAAGCTCGTGAAGCAGACCGAGCAGGCGAGCCGGGTCGAGGTGACCGTCGCGCTGGAAAACCCCAACGACGTCCCGCTCCCGCTGACCAAGAGCGACTACACCGTCGAGCTCGGCGGGCGCAGCTACTCGGCGACGGATGTGCCCGCGCGGACGATCCCCGCGCACGGCAGGCAGGAAGTGATGATCCCCGCGGTGGTGACGACGGCCGGAGGCGGCGGTTCCGGGGGGCCGGGGTCGAGCTACCGCGTCGACGGCTCGATCACCTACGAGCCGCCGGGCGAGATCCGCAAGCTGCTGACCGATTCGTACATCCCGCTGCCCAGCGTGAGCTTCACGCGGTCGGGGCAGTTGGATTGAGTCCGCGCGCATGTCGTTGCTCGCCTTGGGTCCCTTGAGGCCCCGACGAAAGCCCCATGAATTCGATCTTTGACGAACGCCGTTACCTGATCCCCTTTCGGGCGACGCTGCTCCCGCAGATCTTCACCGACGTGCTGATCATCGGCGAGGGCGTCGCGGGGTTGCGGGCCGCTTTGGCGGTGGGCGAGGACCGCGAGGTCATCATCACCAGCAAGGCCGAACTGGGGCTGTCGAACACGTCGTGGGCCCAGGGCGGGATCGCGGCAGTGCTCTCGGAGCAAGACACGATCGAGTCGCATGTCGAGGACACGCTCACCGCGGGCGCGGGGCTCTGCGACGAGCCGGCGGTGCGGCAGGTGATCGAGGCGGGGCCGGAGCGCATCCGAGAATTGATCGACTGGGGCATGCGCTTCGACCGGGCCAAGCCGGGCGACAAGTCGTCGGCGCTGGCGCTGGGGCGCGAAGGGGGGCACTCGCTCCCGCGCATCGTCCACGCCGACGGCGACGCCACCGGGCGCGAGCTTGCGATCACGCTCGACCGCAAGGTGCGCGAGCGCTCGAACGTCCGCGTCTTCCAGAATTGCTTCGTGATCGACCTGGTCACGCTCGACGGCTCGACGCCGCGCTGCGTCGGGGCGATCACGCACCACCCGAAATACGGCCTGCAGGTCATCTGGGCCCAGGCGACGATCCTCGCGACGGGCGGGGCCGGGCACGTCTACCGCGAGACGACCAACCCCGCGGTGGCGACGGGCGATGGGCTGGCGATGGCCTACCGCGCCGGGGCGAAGCTGCAGGACATGGCCTTCATGCAGTTCCACCCCACGACGCTCTACATCGCGGGGGCGAGCCGGTCGCTGATCACCGAGGCCGTCCGCGGCGAGGGGGCCTTCCTCATCGACCGCAACGGCTACCGCTTCATGCCCGACTACCACCCGCTGGCCGACCTCGCGCCGCGCGACGTGGTGACGCAGTCGATCCTCGCCCAGATGGCGAAGACCAACTTCACGCACGTCTTCCTCGACGCACGGGCGCTGGGCACCAAGGGCTTCGCCGAGCGGTTCCCCGGCATCTTCGCGCTGCTCAAGAAATTCGAGATCGACCCCGGGACCAAGCCGATCCCGATCCACCCCTCGGCCCACTACATGGTCGGCGGGGTCATCACCGACGACTGCGCCCGCACCAACGTCCACGGGCTCTACGCCGCGGGCGAGGTGACGGCCACGGGGCTGCACGGCGCGAACCGGCTCGCGAGCAACAGCCTGCTCGAAGGCCTCGTCTTCGGCGAGATCGCGGGGCGCGTCTGCAAGGAGATGTTCGAGAATGGCCCGGGTGGGGGCAGGCCCGCGCGGGTCATCGCCGACATCCGCCTCTCCGACCGCTCCGAGCTCGACCTGGACGACGTGCTCTCGAGCCTGCGCAGCGTGATGTGGAGGCACGTGGGCATCGAGCGCGACGGCGAGCGGCTGGCGGAGGTCGAGGAGATGTTCGACTTCTGGGCGCGGTACACGCTCGACAAGATCTTCGACGACCGCGCGGGCTGGGAGGCGCAGAACCTCCTGCTGGTCGGCGCGCTGATGACGCGGGCGGCGAAGTGGCGGCGCGAGAGCCGGGGGACGCACCTGCGCACGGATTGCCCGCGGCCGGTCGAGGCGTTCCACGTGCACGACATCTGGCAGCGCGGGCAGGGCGAACCGCAGACTGCACCAGTGAAGGCCACGCCGGTGCAGCCGAAGCCGGCGAAGTAGGAGCAGGCCATGAGCATCCGCCACATCAACGGCGCCTACATCGCCGACACCGCCCGCGTGCTGGGCGAGGTGGAACTCGGGCTCGACGTCTCGATCTGGTACGGCGTGGCCATCCGCGGCGACGTCGCGAAGATCGTCATCGGCCCGGGCACCAACGTGCAGGACAACACCGTCGTCCACTGCGACCACGGCTACCCCAACGTCATCGGCAGCCACGTCACCATCGGCCACGCCGCGGTGCTGCACGGCGAGTCGGTCGGCGACGGGTCGCTCATCGGCATCGGGGCCCGGCTGCTGGGGCACACGAAGATCGGCAAGAACTGCCTGGTCGCCGCGGGGGCGGTCGTGCCTCCCGGCATGGTCGTGCCCGACGGGATGATGGTCGTGGGCGTGCCCGCGAAGATCCTGCGTGAGACCAGCGAGAAGGAGAAGGAGTATCTGCGGATGCTCCCGCCGCGGTACATTGAGATGGCCCGTCTTCACCACGGCAGCCCGGATGATCCGCGGGTGAAGCCGTTCGGGAGTTGAGGTTGGGCGGGCAGCGCTTCGGAATCCCAGGCTCCGGAATCCCTGGCGCTGAGCGCCATCTCCAAGGACCCCGACATGACCACCGTCGTCGACCCCGCGATCCGCCTGAGCGAAGAGCAGATCCGCCACTACAACGAGGAGGGCTGGCTGCTCGTGCGCGGGCTCATCCCGCGCGACTTGCTGGAAGGGCCGCGGCAGGCGCTGCTCGCCCTCGAGACCGGCGAGCACGATTGGCCGGCGGAGCACTGCCACTACGTCGACCCCGCGGCCGTGCGCGACGCGAAGGGCAACAAGCTGCCCGGCGGGCTGCAGCTACCCGCGAAGCGATCGCCCGCCTTCGCCGCGATCTGCGACCACGCCCGGCTCGTCGCTGCGATGAGCCAGGTCCTCGGCGGGCCGGTGACGCGCTTCACCGACCAGGCGGCGCTCAAGACCAAGCTGATCGACAACGAGCAGGGCAGCCGGAGCTACTACCACCAGGACTCGAGCTACTGGAAGCTCAACCCGCGCCTGGGCTGCAACTGCTGGATACCCTTCGACGAGGTGGGCAAGGACGCGATCGCGCTGGCGGTGATGCCGCGTTCGCAGCGCGACTGGACGGTCGTCCCGCACGAGTCTTATTTCGACGAGCCGGCCTACTTCGGCGCCCACGCGGTCAAGCCGTTCCCGCGGCTGCGCATCCCCTCGGCCCAGATCGACTTCTCCAAGGAGGTGCTCGTGCCGATGCAGCCCGGCGACGGGCTCTTCTTCACGAACTACACCTGGCACCGCAGCGAGCCCAACCGCACGGGGATCAGCAAGAGCTTTTATGCCATCGCGTATCGGTTGAAGCAGGCGTGAGGCGGGGAGTGAGTCGACGCGGCGAGTCCGTGCAGTCTGGGTGCCACATGTCACCGTACTCGTGACATGTGTCTTGGGATGACGTGAAATCCACATTGAACGAGTCGCGTTCGAAATCCCGTCGATCGCAGGGGTTTCATGACGGGGCGGCGCGATTGTCGCAAGGCCTCGCATCATCCGTTGGCCGGCACATGTCACGAGTACGCCCCCGGAAATAACATGTGGCACCAGACAAACATCCGTCGCTGGCGCGTCCGGCTAACAATGCGTCGCGTCGCTCACCGCCTTACGGCTTCGCTGTCGCGCAGTCCCAGGCTCTGGTAGATCTGCCGCGTCGCGTCGGAGCGGTTGAGCGTGTAGAAGTGGATGCCGCGCACGTGGTGGTCGAGCAGCCCGCGGCATTGCTCCGTCGCCCAGTGGGCCCCCACGCGGCGGATCGCCTCGGCGTCGTCGTTGCAGCGCTCGATCGAGCGGAGCAGCGCGGCGGGGAACCGCGCCCCCGCGGCCAGGTCGGCCATGCGGCGGAGGTTCTGCCCCGAGGTGATCGGCATGATGCCCGCGATGATCGGCACGCGCACGCCCGCGAGCTCGCATCGCTCGCGGAAGTCGTAGAAGTCGCGGTTGTCGAAGAAGAGCTGCGTGCAGATGTAGTCGGCCCCGGCGTCGACCTTCGCCTTGAGGTGGTCCATCTCGACGAGCCGGTTGGGCGTGGCGGGGTGCCCCTCGGGGAAGCCCGCGACGCCGATGCCGAACCCGCGCCCGTCGGGGTGGACCCGGCGGTCGTTGAACTTGCGGACGTGGGCGACCAGGTCGGCGGCGTGCTGGAAGGCGTCCTTCGAGCGGTCGTAGCCCTTCAGGTCGCGCGGCGGGTCGCCGCCCAGCGCGAGGATGTTGCTCACGCCCGCCGTCGCGTACCGCTCGAGGATCTGGGTGATCTCGGCCTCGGAGTGGCAGACGCAGGTGAGGTGCGGCGTGGGGTCGAGGTTCGAGGTGGTCTTGAGGCGCACGACCAGGTTGTGGGTCAGGTCGCGCGTCGAGCCGCCCGCGCCGTAGGTCACGGAGACGAACGAGGGCTTGAGCGTCGCGAGGTGGATGATGTGCTCGTAGAGCGCCTCGGAGGTCTCGGCCGTCTTGGGCGGGAAGAACTCGAACGAGAAGGTCGTGGGCGACCGGGCGAAGATGTCGTTGATGTGCATGGCTGTCGGGTGTTCTGTGAATGAGACGCGATGCGCGGGGCCCGGGGTGGACTCTCCGGCCTCGGGGCCTGCCCAACAGGATATCGACCCGCGGGGCGGCAGACCATCGGCGATCCCCGTGATAAAAAAACCGGCGAGAACGGAGGCGTTCGCGCCGGCAAGGTTTTCGATGATTCGGGCGGGGCTAGATTCGGCTCAGGCCTGGCTCAGACCTGGCTCAGACCTGACTCAGGCCCGGCGGCCGCTCACTTCTCGATCGACTTGAGCAGCGCCACGTCCTGCCGACCCGAGAAGCCCGAGCCGACTTCGTGCCAAGTCTGCACGGCCGGCTCCTCGCGGTGCCAGCAAAGGTAGATCTCGCGCCCCTCGTGGATGGCGGGGAAGTCGAGCAGGAGCTTGTCGTAGTCCTTGAGCTCCACGCCCACTTGGCGGAGTTCGCCCAGCAGGCCCTTGATGCGGAGGCTGAGGCCCTTGAGTTCGGAGTCGAGGGCTGTGCGGGCATCGTCCGGGCCAAGCAATTCGATCTGCTGCTGGATCGTGGACATCCGCGCGTAGGGAACCTTCAGGTCGTCGACCACGCGGCGGACGTAAGGCAGGGCGCGGTTGGCCTCGTCGAGGGAGAAATACTTCTTGCCCGGCCGGGGCGCCCGCGGGGTCAGGGTCGATGCGTTTTCAAATTCGGTGGCCATGGCAAGCTCCTCAATAAGACGGAATCGGATGATGAATGATTATTGGGCCAACCTCACACGAGTCAATCCTTATTGCGCACGCCTATTCCGACAAATCGACTTGGCAACCCATTTAAAACCTCCTGAGACGCTCCCAGAATCGTCCGGGCGGGTTTTCGGTCGCCACGGAGGTCTGCAAGCAAAGCGTGGGCCAATGGGCTCGCCTCGATCGCAGGCTGCTCGTTGGTTGATCGGCAGACCAAGCCCGAAAGCTTAACCACCGGGCGGCTGGCGGAAGAAGTCTTGGTGTACCCACGCCCATCATAGGCGGCCATGACGCCCCAGATTGAGCGGGCCTGCACGAACGCGAAAGCCTCAATTCATGGCCTTGAGCGCGTCCGCGGCCGTGGGATGGATGGTCAACAGGCGGTTAAGCCCGACCACACGCACGACTTCCGTCAGGTATTTGTTGAGCCCGCAGACCCCCAGCGACCCGCCTCGCTGCAGCAGGCGCTCGTGTTCAGCCGCGAGGACGCCCAGGACCGCCGAGGAGATGAAGTCCACGGTGCCAAAATCGACGAGCACCTTGGGCTTGTCTGCCAATTTGGCGAGCATCTCGATCTTAGCCTCCATCGCCGTGACGTCGCGCAGCTCCGTCACCCGCGGGATGCCGAAGCGGACGATGTCCACCGCGCCCACCCGCTCGACGAGGATCGTGGAGGACTCTTTCGCCATGACGACAAGGTAAGCCCGGCGGGGGTGCTTGTCATCTGGCCGTTTTTTGGGCGGGCATGCCGGTTGGGGAAGGATGGCCGCGTTGCTCAGCCTTCGACGGCCTTGAGCGCCTGCTCGATGGTGAAGGCGTTCTCATACAGCGCGCGGCCGACGATGACGCCTTGGAGCGGCAGCCCGCGCAGGGCCGCGAGGTGGGCCAGCGTGCCCACGCCGCCCGAGGCCACGATCGGGACCTTCGTCGCTTTCGCTATCTCGAGGGTCGCCGGGACGTTCGGCCCCTTCATCGTGCCGTCGGTGGCGATGTCGGTGTAGACGATCGCCGCAAGAGGCCAGTCGCTCACTTTCCGGGCGACCTCGAGTGCCGTGGCCTGCACCTGCTGTTCCCAACCGCTGACCGCGAGTTGCCCCTCGCGGGCGTCGAGCCCCAGGACGACGCGCCCGTGGTAGGCCTTGTCGGCCATGAGCCCCTCGAACCAGGCCCAGTCCTTCAGGGCCGCGGTGCCGAGGATCACACGAGTCACGCCCGCGGCCAGGAGGCGGTCGATCGTCGCGGACGAGCGCACGCCACCGCCGACCTCGACCTTCATCGTCGAGCCCTTGCAGATCTGCTCGATCACCGGGAGTTGCGTCATCTTGCCGTGCCGGGCCCCGTCGAGGTCGACCACGTGGAGCCAGGAGGAGCCGGCGTCGGCGAAGGCCTTGGCCTGCTCGCGCGGGTCGGAGCCGTAGGACTTCTGCTGGCTGTAGTCGCCCTGGTGGAGGCGGACGACTTGGCCCTCGCGGAGGTCGATCGCGGGAAAGAGATGCATGGGCGGTTGCTCCGTCGCCGCGCGGCCGGGGGTTGGAGAAATCGAATTCCGGTCCGGCGGGCGGGAGGCGACATTATGGCGGCGGAAGGCGGCGCGGCAATGGGGGACGGCATGCGGATGGCGTGTGGGCCGCCACCGCGTCCCCGCAGGCAGGGGTGCGATGCTATTCTGGGCGGCCGTCCCGCAACCGCCTTTCCGCCACTCCGGAGCCGACCGATGTCCCAAGCCCCCTCTGCCGCCAGCCCCTCCCCGTCCAACCGCCGCCTCTCGGTCGCGATCGTCGGCGGCGGGATGTTCTTCGACGACATCATCGGCCAATCCTTCAAGGACTTCATGCGCGGCGGGATCGCCCCGGGCCTCTAGAGCATCGGGATGAGCCACTTCGCGCCGTCGGTTGCGAACGTGGGCATCGACGTCGTCGCGATCGGTACCGCCAACCCCAAGAGCGGGACCGCCGACAAGATCGCCCGCTTCTTCGCCGAGGATTTCCCCAGCCAGCACGTCAAGCCCTACTACGGCGAGACGGTCTGGAAGGAGATCCTCGCGAAGCACAAGCCCGACGTGCTCTTCGTCGCGACGCCCGACCACCTGCACGCCCAGCCGATCCTCGACGCGCTCGACGCGGGCTGCGACGTGATCACCGAGAAGCCGCTCTGCCTCACCACCGCCGAGGCCGACGCGATCGTCGCCCGCGGGCGCTCGGCCCAGCGGATCGTCTCGGTCGACATGCACAAGCGCTACGACCCCTTCGTGCGCGAGATGATGGGCAAGGCCCGCGAGAAATACGGGCAGATCAACCGCGTCCGGGCCGTGCTTGAGGAGCCGCTGGAGGTCAGCACGGAGATCTTCGCCTGGGCCCAGAACAGCAACCCGTTCGCCTACGTCGGCTGCCACTGGCTCGACGTCGTGCACCACTACCTGGGCGTCAAGCCTCGCGCCGTCTTCGCCACGGGGCAGAAGAACCTGCTGCTCAACTGGGACAAGCACGTCGTCGAGATCGCCAAGCGCAAGGGTCGGCCGGTCGACACCTTCAAGAAGCGCCACGCGATCGAGACGTGGGACAGCCTCGACGTGGCGGTGACCTACGACGACGGGATGCGCGGCGACTACAACAACAACTGGATCAACCCCGCGGAGTTCGAGGGGGCGGTGAACCAGGAGATCGAGGTCTACGGGATCTACGGCCGCGGGTTCGTCGACCAGCAGGATCGCGGCTTCCGCGAGACCGTCACCGGCGACGGCACGCGCACCCGCAACCCCACCTTCGGCGGCCGCATCCGCCACGCGGGCGGCAACACCGAGGTCTTCGGCTACGGCAAGGCGTCGATCGTCTCGGGGATGCTCGCGATCATGCGGCGAAGGTTTTTGGGCGAGTCGGCCGCGGCGCTGGAGGCGACCTACCCGGCCGCGATCAGCCAGCGCGACGTGGTGCGCATCATCGAGGCGGCGGGGATCGTGGCGCAGAGGAACTACGACGCCTTCGCCGCGGGCAAGGGGACGCCGGTGAGCGCGCGGCTGGATGAGAAGGCGATCGAGATCATCGAGCCGCGGTGACGGCGGCGAGCAGATGACGCTCTGGGTAAGCCGGACGCGCAAGCGACGGCTTGAACCGTCCGGCGTTCTGAAGGCATCCAGTCAGTCGAGCGCCCAAGGTCGTCGCTTGCGCGTCCGGCTAACAAGACAATCCATCACCGCGCCGCGGGCGCCGCGTCCGTCGTCACGAACTTCCGCGGCACGCGGGGCGAGAGCCGGCAGAGCAACTCATAGGGATGCGAGTCGGCCGCCTTCGCGAGCTTGGCGAGCGACCACTCGGCCGCGGGGTCGTCGCCCATGACCTCCACCAGCGTGCCGGGCTTGGCCGAGGGGATGTCGGTGAGGTCGATGACGATCTGGTCCATGTTGACGCGCCCCAGCACGCGGGCGGCCCGCGGTGAGGTCGCGGGGCCCGAGGGCGTCGCCGTGGGCAAGGCGTGCGAGGCCGGCACGTCGGTCTCGAGCACGCCCACGCGGCCGCGGTTGCTGAGGCCCAGCGGGTAGCCGTCGCCGTAACCGACGGGCACGACGCCCAGGACGCCCGCGCGGTTGAGCTTGTGCGTCCGCCCGTAGCCCACCACGGTTCCCGCGGGGTATCGCTGCACGTGCGTGATCCGGCTGAGCCAGCGGACGATCGGCAGGATTCGCCGCCCCTCGGGGATGAGCGTCGGCGCGTCGTCGATCTGCTCGGGGCCGTAGCCCAGCAGCCCGAGGCCGACGCGGGCCATCCCGCGGTGCCACTTTCGCTCGCGCAGGGCGGCGCAGGTGTTGGCGACGTGGACGATCATCTCGCTGGCCGGGGGCAGCGTCGCCTTGGCGTCGGCGAGGAGGCGGTCGAGCCGGGCGACCTGCTCGTCGCAGACCTCGGCGTCGGTCTCGGCGTTGCTCAGGTGGGTGTAGACGCCCGCGAGGCGGAGGTTGCGCAGGGCGGGCAGCTCGGCGAGCGCGACCGCGGCCTGCTCGGCGTTCAGGCCCCCGCGGCTCATCCCGGTGTCGACGTAGAGGTGGACGGGCAGGCGGAAGCCGAGCATGCGCCCCGCGTGGTCGAGGCCCTGGAGTTGTTCGCGGTCGTGGATGGTCAGGTGCAGCCGGCCGGTGGAGGCGTGGCGGTAGAGCGCGTCGCCGCGGGTGATCTCGCTCATGCGCATCAGCACCAGGAGCGGGCAGCTCAGGGTGAGGCTGACGAGCTGCTCGGCTTGGGCGGGGGAGTAGACCGCGAGCATGTTGACGCCGCGGGCGACGAGGCGCGGGGCGATGGTCATCGCGCCCAGCCCATAGGCGTCGGCCTTGACGACGCCGCAGAGCAGGGGGATCGGACGGCTTGCGGCTACAGACGGCTGCGGCGCGGGGGAGCGCGAGGGCAGGTCGACGTGGTCGCGCGACGCGGATTTTTCGCCCGCACGGCGGGGCGTGGCGGGTTGCGCGGCATTTTGCGAGGTTGTCGGTGGCTCGGCGCCTTCGCCCGCGAGGATCGCGGCGAAGCAGGCGACGTTGGCGTCGAGCCGGGTGAGGCTGATTTCCAGCCAACTCGTGGGCGGCATGGAGGGGGTCTCGGGGGTCGGGCCTTGCCTCGTCGCGGGTTGGTGCCGCGAGCGAAACCGATGCCGCAAAGTCTACTGGCCGCGGATCAGGCCGCCAATGATGCGGCGGTTAGATGATGGCCGTGCCACATCGCAGCCGAAGGCTGCTATGTGCGGGCAACCGGCGAGTTCCGGTTTCTCGTCCTCTTCTCGCCGCTTCATCGGTGGGTGGAATCACGCATCGATTACGAGCCTGTGCCCATCGGGTCGACCGGCACACAGCAGCCTTTGGCTGCGGTGTGGCACGGCCAAACAAATCCAGGCGTTCTCACGCCCCCTGCTTGTCGAGCGCCGCCAACTCCTCCTGGATCGCCGCGATCAGCGGCGCCAGCGTGTCGAGCGAGAAGTCGAAGCGGATGCCCGCGGCGGCGAAGAGCTCGGGCAGCGAGCGCGTCCCGCCCATGGCGAGGGCCTTGCGGTAGTCGGCCAGCACGCCCTTGGGGTCCTTGCGGTAGCGCACCCAGAGCTGCAGCGCGCCGAGCTGCGCGATCCCATACTCGATGTAATAGAACGGGTAGTTGAAGAGGTGGAGCTGCCGCTGCCACATCGCCGCCCGCGCGTCGGCGAAATCGGTCCAGTCCGTCTCCCGGCTGGTGAAGCGGTCGAGGATCGCCAGCCACTGCCTGGTCCGGGCCGCATGCCGGTCGGCCGGGGCGGCGTCCCGCGCGGAGCGCGGCTGCCCCGCGTAGAGCCAGTGCTGGAACGAGTCGATCGTCGCCATCCACGGGAAGAAGCGGATGATCCCCTCGAGGTGCTGCTTGCGGGCCCGGGCCGCCTCGGCGGGCGTGTAGAACTCGTCCAAGTGGTCGGCCCCGAATAGCTCCATCGACATGCTTGCCACCTCGCAGAACTCCAGCGGGGCGGAGCGCAGCTCGAGGATCGGCTCCGAGCAGGCCGCGATGAAGTGGAACGCGTGCCCGCCCTCGTGCAGGAGCGTGTCGACGTCGCCGTTGAGCCCCGCGGCGTTCATGAAGATGAACGGCTGGCGCGACTCCTCCAATGACGACTGGTACCCGCCCGGGCGCTTGCCCTTCCGGCTCTGCAGGTCGAGGTTCTCGCCCTGGCGCAGGCCGGCGAACTGCTCGCCCAGCTCGGGCGAGACGCGGCGGAATACCTTGGTCGTCTTCGCGACGAAATCATCGATCCCGTCGGGCGAGAAGGGGCGCAGCGGCGGTCGCCCGCGCGGATCGACCGAGAGGTCCCACGGGCGCAGGCGGTCGAGCTTCATCTGCTCGCGCCGCTGGGCGTCGAGCTTCGCGACCAGCGGCACGCAAAGCTCCGCGATCGCGTCGGCGAACTGCAGGCATTGCGTGGGCGTGTAGTCGAACCGCTTCATCGACCGCCAGATGTAGTCGCGGTAGTCGCCCAGGCCGGCGTTGGCGGCGATCTGCTGGCGGAGGTCGAGCAGCTTGTCGAAGAGCTCGTCGATCGAGCTGCGGGCTTCGAGCCGGCGGTTGGTGGCGAGGGTCCACGCCTCCTGGCGGGTGGGGCGGTCGGTCTCCTCGAGGAAGCGGGCGAGCTGTTGGAGCGTGTAGGACTTCCCGCGGAAGTCGACGATCATCGCGCCCATCACCTTGCCGTAGTCGGTCGAGACCTCCGTCACCCGCGTCTGCAGCGGGATGTTGTCCGGGCGGAAGAGGTCGATGTCGGCCTGCCAGCGCTTGCCGAGCAGCGCGAGCTTGGGCTCCTTCAGCCCCGCGCGGTGGGGCGAGGCGGCGAACTTCTTCTGCAGCTCGAAGCCGAGCGGCTTCAACTTCGGCTGGATCGCCTGCACGAAGTGCATGTAGGCCTTCTCGATCGCGGCGTCGTCGGTGTGGCAACAGTGGTCGTTGTGGGCCCGGGTCATCGCCTCATCGACCGCGGCGTCGAGCTCCGAGAGGTCGAGCAGCCATTGCCGGAGCTCATCGGGCGAGGCGATAGCGCGGTCAAGGAAGGCCTTGTAAAGCGGCTCGACCTGCTCCCACTGCGCGGGGTTGAAATCCTTGGGCACGAACCGGCGGACGATCGGGGCGGGCGATCCGGGCGAGGCGGCGGTGGTCATGGGCATCCTTGCGTGAGGCGGTGCGGCGGCGGGCGCCGGAGGGTCGGCGCGGAGTGGTGGTATAGAACGGATCGGCGGATGGTTCAAGGCCCGCGAGGGGGGCGGCGTCAACTCAATGGCTGGATCGGCCCCGATGTGTCGAGCCCCGTCGGCTGGCAGCGGAGCGTGAGGCAGGCGATCTCCGCCGGGCAGTTGACGCGCAGGGGGAACCACGAGCCGACGCCGGAGTTGACGTAGAGGTGGCAGTGGCCGCGTTGGTAGAGCCCGCGCGGGTAGCGGAAGGCGAGGCTGCCCAGGCCGATCGAGCCCTTCTTGCCGCGGAGGTTGCTGAAGACGAGCTGCCCGCCGTGGGTGTGGCCCGAGAGCGTGAGGTCGACGTGGTGGCGGCAGGCGAAGTCGAAGGCGTCGGGGTGGTGGGCGAGGAGCAGCGAGAGGTCCGGCTCGTTCCGCCGGCGGACCGCGCCCAGCGTGCGGTGGACGTGGCGGGCGAGCCCGGCGGGGCGGTGGTGGAAGTCGATCCCCGCGACGCTGATCCGGCAGCCGTTGTGCGGGATGTCGATCGACTCGTTCAGCAGCAGGCCCAGCCCCGCCTCCCGGAACCGGCGGATCAACTGCGGGCCGTCGTCAAGATAGTCGTGGTTGCCCATCACCAAGTGGACGCCCAGCGGGGCCTCGAGCGACCGCAGCGCGGCGATCACCTCGTCGAGCACGTCCAACGAGAGGTCGACGAAGTCGCCCGTGACGGCGATCAGGTC
>JAPLMQ010000226.1 GCA_026386955.1 Planctomycetota bacterium | reverse complement strand
TCGCTGCGCGCCAAGGCGGCGGGAAACCGAATCCCGCCGCGGAAAAACAGCGGGGAACGCTGCGCAGGCCGACCGCCCGGCCCGGCGGTCGACTGGTTTCAAGGGAAAAAGAAAACGAAGGCGTTATTCAGGACTCCCAAAGGAAATCGCCCATGAAGTCCAAGTTCTCAACGCAACGCGCAGGACGTGCAAGAGGTTTCACACTGGTTGAACTGCTGGTCGTCATCGCCATCATCGCCCTGCTGATCGAGATGCTCTTGCCCTCCCTCGCCAAGTCCCGGCGGATGGCCCAGAACGCCCAGAGCCTGTCGAACTACCGCGGCATCATGATCGCGACCGTCAACTACTCCGCTGATTACGAAAACAAGTTGATGAACCCCTATGGGCTCAATTCCAGCGAGGGCGCCGTCGCCTCCGGCACCATCCGTGGCCGCCCTTGGTCTCGCTTCGTCCAGGACAACGACCCCTTCGCCACCACCAACCTCAACACCACCTTGGGCGGGCTCGACGGGCTCGGCATCCCCAAGGTCGGCCAGTCCCACACCTACGGCGACCGGCTCATGGACGGCGATTACGTCGGCAACGCGATGCCGGATTCAAGACCTGCAACCCCACCACCGGGTCCGCCGTCGCCGCCTACCTGACACAAGGCTACGGGATGACCTACTGCCCGACCTCGATGTTCTGGTACAGCTCCTTCCGCACCTCCACCGTCGCTGGCCAGCGCTACTACTACGGCAGCACCGCCGGCGCCGTCGGCGGCAAGCACCTGAAGCTTGACCAACTCTTCTACCCCGCCGAGGGGGCCTTCATCATGGACCAGGGCAATGCCAACACCCCCATGCCCGCAACCCAGTGGGGATACCCCAACCTGGGCTATAACGACCTGACCGACACCGGCGGCCAGTGCCGCCCCGGCTCCTGCAGCAACGCCGGCTTCTTCGACGGGCACGCCGAATCGGTCAAGAACAAGGACATCTACACCGGCCTGGTCGGCGGGTTCCGCACCGCCCTGACCCAAGGCCCCGACGGCAACCGCTGGCCCGACCCTGCCCTCTATCCCAGCTTCCGCCCCCGCTTCTGGGATCTCCGCAACCGCACACCCCTGGGCGGCTCGACCGGCGACATCGACAGCCAGAACCGCGCCATCGCGGGGATGCTGAGCAACTGACCGCGCGGGCTCCAGGTCCCTGCATCGCCCATTGAAACTTGGCATGACCTCCGATCCCGGACGCGCCGCTCAACGTCGCGTCCGGGATTTTTGTCCCTCTTGCCCTGAGCAAGCCTAGAACCAACATGAAAGAGCTCCTCCAGAAGCATCCGTGGATCGTCCCCGCGCTGGCAGCCGTCATCTTGTTGTTCGCTGCGTGGGGAATCCTGAGGACCGCGAATCCGCCCGTGAAAGTCGAACTCTGGCCCAAGGCCTACTACTACGACCTCAAGGCCGGCACGACCTTCGTCTCGACCATCGACCGCGTCCCCCCCGTTCCCACCCCCGGCGGCGACCTGCCCGACGGCCAGCCCGTCGGCGTGTGGGCGGCCGTCTTCTCCTGCGGCTCCTGCGACGACGCCCCCTCGCGCTTCGTCGGCTGGCTCGAGAAGTTCACCCCCGAGACGCAGAAGCAGCTCGCCGCCCTCATCGAGCCCCGCAAGGAGGGCTTCAAGGACTTCAACCCCTACGAGACCCGCAACCTCTGGGACACCAAGGGCCACGTCATGGCCACGAAGGACGCGCTCGACCGCTGGGTGCCGATGGAAGACCCCGAGGCGGAGGAGATCCAGCTCGAGGTGGCCAAGCATTGCGCCGCCCCCGCGAAGCCGACGCGATGCAGCCCGTGAGGGGCGGGGGTGCGCGTTTTGTCTTGAGCCCCAACGGGGCGACAGTTGATAGCCCGGGGCAACGCCCCGGGAACGCGCCGCCCCACACGATCCCCAAGCCCTGTAAGGGCGCAACCGCCTTCAATCCCACACGGTCGATCCGTCGCGAACATGGCCGTCCGCCGAATCCAGCCGCAGGCATCGCGTCCGCGCCAAACGCACCCGGGCCATTCGTCTTGAGCCCCAACGGGGCGTGAGTTGATAGCCCGGGGCAACGCCCCGGGAACACGCCGTCGCAAAATCCCCAAGCCCTGTAGGGGCGCAACCGCCTTCAATCCCACACATACCGCTCGTCGAACTCAACGCCATTCTTGATCAAAATCCGCCGGAACTCCTCCTGGAACGTCACCTCGCGGTGATGCTCCGCCTGGTTGTCGAGGTATGACTCAACCGCCGACCGATGCGTCGGGCTCACGGAAAACATCCCGTACCCCGTCTGCCAATGAAACTCCGCGTAGCGATCGTCCTGCTCCTTCAGCCACACGGACGATCCCGTCTTGATCTCCTGGACTAGATTCGCGGGGGCAATGGTCCGCGGATGGACCAGCAACAAATGAATGTGGTCCGCCACCGACCCGGCCCGGAGCAGGCTGCCCTTCTGCGCGTCCACGATCCCGCCGATGTAGGCGTGCAAGGCTTGGTGGTGGGCGTCCACGAGCACGCCCTCCCGGTTCTTGGTCGAGAAAACCAGATGCACGAGGATCTGCGCGAGCGATTGCGGCATCGGTGGCGCTCCTTCAGAGCTTGAAGAGATGTGATGTTGCCCGGTTCCCGGGGCGTTGCCCCGGGCTATCAACTGTCGCCCCGTTGGGGCTCAAGGCAGTCACCCGTAGGAAACGAGCCCCAATCTATTCTCAGACGCTCCACCTCGCGATGCGCCGCAACAAATTGAGGCTTTGCCAGGGAGGATGAGATACGTACCACCATCACAGTAACATTTGTCGCTGAGCAATTGTCACCCACGAGCCCTGATCCATTCGTTGCCGCGGCCCCCACGCCGCAACCTGTTCTTCTGCAAGGTCAAGGCCGCTTGGCCCATGAACTCGTCGGGGGCGCATTCCCCAATTGCTGACCAAATCTGCTCGTCATCGTTGATGGAACTGCCAGCGATCGTGGCGATTGCCGCTGCCGCGCACGCGGCTAGGGCATACCCGTCATTCTCTGCGCCCACCCACACGCCAATTGAAATGGTTATTGGCTTGCGGATCATTTCGTAGCCGGGCACTTCTTCCGTCTCAAAGGAAATGATGACCACGCGCGAAGAAGCGTGCCCGAACCAGAGTTCCAGCAAGGGACCATCGATCCCGAGCATTCCGTGAGTGATGCATTCACGCCCTTCCGTCCCAAACTCGGTCGCGGACACGCCGACGAATTGCGCGTGGGGGCACAACACCGAAAATTTCGCCGCAGTTTCATGCAGTAGCGCGGCGATGTCGATCGGAACCGAAGCCCCAATGTAGATCGAATGGTTCATCGCCTCCCCGCGAACGGCCCATCGTCGGCTCTGCCGCTCCCCCCGCCCCTCAGACCTCCCGCCCAAAAATCCAGTCAAACGAAACCTTCGGCTGCAGCTTCAGGTTCGCGTCCACCGACTCCGCCAGCGCCATGTAGCGCTCGCCCTGCTTGCACAGGTAGTTCTGCGCCCGCGCCGCCTCGCCCGAGACGGAGATCTTCTCCACGCCCCAGACCTTCACCAGATGGCTGATGATCTGGGCGTAGTCCGTGAACGTGTAGATCCCCGCCCGCTGGGCCACCACCGCGAAGTGGTCGAAGAGCATCGGGTCGCGCCCGTCGGTCATGAACTGCCCGGGCATGACGATCAGCGTGCGGAGCATCGTCTTCATCGCCAGCACGGCGTCGTTGGGGTCGGTGCGGAAGACCTCGCCCATCGCTTGGGTGTAGAACGACTCGTGCCTCGCCTCGTCGCCGGCGATGCGCTTGCAGATCTTCGCGAGGAAGAGGTCGCCCTGCGCCGCCGCCAACCGGGCCTCGTTGGCGTGCGAGATGCTCGTCGCCCGCTCCTGGAACGAGGTGTAGATCAGCCCGCAGTAGAGGTCGGGGTGGGTCCGCGGGTCGAAGCCGCGGGCGATCAATTCGTGGGTGGTCCGCTCGACGGAGCGCATGTTGACGCGACCGCAAAGGCGGAGATAGGTGCCCAGAAGGTCGCCATGGCGGTTCTCCTCGGCGGTCCAGCCTCGCATCCACTTCGCCCAGGGGTGGTCGCAGGTGCCGGTCTCGTCGCGGGCGATGCGGTTGAGGGCGATGGAGTAATTGGGCAGCGCCTCCTCGGTCACCAAGGCCCCGACGAGCGAAACCAAGGCCGCGTCGGACAGGCCCGCCGCCGACGCCCGCAGGGCCTCGAGCTGTTCGCGCCAATCCTCCTTCGACAGATCGGGCAAATAATCGCTGGGGTGCCACGCCCGCTCCATCGGGTCCAACAGCGAAAGCCGCTCGGCGACGAACGGGTTCATCGCCTGCAGGGCTTCGAAATGAGGGGCTTCGGGCATAGGGGGACGATTCCACGCGATGGTCTTCTTCAGACCTTAGCCCTTCCGCGCGCGATCGACAACCCGCGGACGCGCCGCATCGCAAATACAATGCTCCCCGTCCGCCGGTCCGCGTCCAATCCGACCTGACCCCGCCGCCCTTCCCGCGCCCATCGAGAGGCCTCCATGCCGCATCCCCTCGCCCTCCTCGCCATGCTCGCGATCGCGATGTGCCTCTTCGCGCAGACGCCTGCCGCCCGCGCCGCCGAGCCCAAGCCCGAGTTCGAGACCACGTTCACGCTGCAGGACCACATGGAGCACGACTGGGCCTCCGACCTCGTCCACCGCACCGTCGAAATTCCTGCGACGCCCGAGGACCTGCAGGCCCGGCTCATCCTCCACGCTCTCGGCCCCAACGGCGCGAAGCAGGTTGTCCCGATGCAAATCACGCCGCCCGTCCGCCCCGCCCCGGCCGCGGGGAAACTTTTGGCCGAGGTCTGGTTCCGCACCGACCTGCCCGCCAACGGCACGCGCAGCTTCACGCTCTCCTCCAAGCCGCCCGAGAAGAAGCCGGCCGAGCCCGGCCCCGCGGAAATCCCGCCCCCAGGGCCCGAGCGCAAGACCGACCTGAAGACCACGCGCGTCGGCCAGGTGATCGAGATCGCCAACGCCAAGACCGCGGTGCGCATCCCCGGCGGGAAGTGGGAAGCCCCGGCCGACATGAAAGCCCCCGCCGAACTCGCCGCGGCAATGACCAAGCATCTCGCCACCGGCGCTCCCGCCCCGCTCGCGCCGTCGCTCACGCCCGACGCCGTGCCCGGGCCGCTGCTGGGCGTGCGCCTCGCCTCGGGCGCGTGGTCCGCCGCCGGCCAACTCCTCCCCAGCGGTCCCGACGAAGGCGGCAAGCCCGCACCCGCCAAACCCGACTTCGCCGTGCGCGCGTATGAGACCGAGTGCATCGCCGACGGGCCGATCTTCGTCGCCTTCCGCACGACCTATCGCTTCGCCGGCGGCGGGAGCTACGTCGTCGACGTCACGCTCCGCTCCGACGAGCCGCTGGTGCGCGTCGACGAGACCTACAAGGGCGGCGGGCGCGTCAGCTTCGACTTCCACGCCGGCCTCGCGCCGGCCCAGTTCGCCACCAAGGTCGACTACCGCGGCGAGATGAAGATCATTCCCATCAACTACGACAAGCCGACGAATCTCCACGGCCTGGCGGGCTGGGACTTCTACCTCACCGACCGCTCCTCCGTCATCGGCTACATGGGCGGCCCGAAGGACGACCTCCTCGCCTGGATGAGCACCAGCGCCGATTGGCTGCCCAGCCCGTATCCGCAGACGTTCAACGTCGTCGCAGGGCCGGCCCCAAGCGCGAACGGGGCAACTGAAGCCGCCCCGCCGGAGGCTGCGAAGCCCTCCCTCGCCGCCACGGGCTCGCTCGCCTCGGGCCATCGCCATTGGTCGCTGATGGTCGGCAAGGGAGCCGACTTCCCCAATGGCGGGAAGGACCTCTACCGCTGGTGGAACCAGAGGCTGGTCATCACGCTCGACAAGGTCTCCAACTGGACGCTCGTCTGGCCCGACATGGAGAAGATCGAGTTCCCGCACACCTTCTTCGACGCGAAGGAGCTGCCCGAGATCCGCGAGCGGCTGAAGTCCGAGCCGACCATCGTGGAATACATGGAGGAGCTGCGCAAGGGCGAGGGCGGGTACTGGGGCTGGTCGCATTACCTGGGCGAGTATGCCAACAAGCCCGAGCTGAAGGCCCGCTTCGCGAAATACATCGAGAAGTACCGCGTCCGCGGCGGGATCACCAAGAGCCCGGCCTACATGTCGGCCGGGTATCTCTACTTCGGCGACCACGTCTACCTCGAGCAACTCGCCGAGAAGGACCACCCGCTCGTCGAGCGCATGCCGGCGGAGTACGTCGACCATTTCGCCAAGTGTTGGCTGGACGACGTGGGCGTGCTGGCCGACGGCGGAATGATGGGCAACATGAACGTCTCGGACTCGATGCTGGTCCGCTGCGTGGCGCTTGACCTCCTGCTCGGCAGCGACGCCATCACCCCCGCGGAGAAGCGCCGGCTGCTCACACGCCTCGCGTTCATGATCTACGTGATGCACGACCCGGTCTGGCAGCCCCCCGTCCACATGCCCGACGGCTCGCGCCCCGAGGGCTACGGGCAGGGCACGCCCAACCAGAAGCACTGCGCCTTCTCGGTCCGCGCGATGACCGCCTGCGCGCTCACGAACCACCCGATGAAGCGCGAGTGGATGAAGTTCGCGATGGACGAGCTGCGACCGCATTACTCGTACACCATCGCCGAGAGCGGGGCCCTGCTCGAGTCGCCCTTCTACTCCTCGCGCGACACGATGCGCTACGCGCCGTTCTGGTCGGCCATGGTGCGCGCGGGCGTGAGCGAGGTCGCGCCCGATTACAAGCAGTGGCTCGACCGCCCCAAGAAGGCCTTCGCCTACCTGGCCGACATGCTCACCCCTCGCGAGCCGCGCTTCGGCGGCAAGCGCGCCTACCACCCCATCGGCCGCAGCTCCACCGGCGTGGTCGACCCGACCTTCATGATCGGCGGCGACCCCTGGGCCCAAGACGACCCGCAGCACGGCGCCCTCATGCGCTGGGCCTGGGCCGAGCAGGGCAAGCCCTCGCCCGACATCACCGGCGCCACCGGCGGACGCAACATCGCACTCACGCTGCTCGCCTTCTCCCACGCCTTCGCCCCGCTTGCGGAGACCCCGCTGCGCTCGCGGCGCTACGAGGGCATGGGCGCGATCCTCCGCTCCAACCCCGACAGCGAATACGAGTCCAACGTCCTCTTCCGCCACGACCCGTTCTGCTGGGATCTTTACGCCGTCAACAACGGCGCGGTCTACTTCTACGGCAAGGGCTCGCCGCTCCTCCCGCGCTTCGGCGCCTACTGGTCCCACAGCTACGGCGGGGCCTGGATGATGGACCCACCCTTCGGCAACCGCCTCGACTTCGCCACGGGGAACAACAACAACTTCGGCGACATGACCCGCTTCGCCGCGCTGGGCGGCTTGGCCGACTTCGCCGAGGGCGTGACGCAGGACAAGCACTGGCGGCGGGCCGTGCTCTTCGCCAAGGACCTCGAGCGCGACGACGCGGTCTATCTGCTCGTGCGCGACGACGTCCACCGCCCCGACTCGGCGAGCAGCGTGAACTGGTGGGTGATGACCCGCAACGTCGCGCCCGACGGGCTCGACAAGCCGGGCGTGGTGCCGATCAAGATCGCGCAGGCTGATTGGATCGCGCACATGGGCAGGAACTGGGCGGAGGCGCTGGCCTACAAGGACAGCGGCGCCGCGGGCAAGCCCGCGGTCGACGAGCTGACCGGCCAGCCGGCCGCGGGTTCCACGCCGCCCGTGCTCAAGGGGCAGCTCCACCACTTCCCCGGCATGACGGGCGTCGACCTCGACCTGTTCATCGCCGCCCCGGCCGACCCGCAGATCCTCACCGACGCCGCCTCCACCGGGAAGTTCCCCTACTGCGTCGCGCCCGGCCTCTACGAGACGCAGCAGCTCGTGCGCATCACCCAACCCGCGGGCAAGCCGTATCTCACGCTGCTCACGCCGCGATTCCCCGCCCCCGGAAAACAGGGCGCGCCCGCAAAACCCGCGCCGACCTACAAGACCATCGCCGACGGCTCGGGCGTCGCCGTCGCGCTCGACAAGAACGAGGACCGGCTCTTCCTCGCCCCCGACTCGGGCCCGATCAAGTTTGAGGACGATGTCGTCTCGTTCAGCGGCCGCGCGGGGTTCGCCCGCCGGGGCGCCGACGGGCGGCTGCGCCTGATGGTCGCCGACGGCAAGATCGCCTCGGGCGGGGTGACGCTCACCTCCGTCGCCCCCGCGGCGGCGATCGTCGAGGCGAAGCGCGTCCGCGTCGTCTTCCAAGGCGACCGCGCCGCGGTGAAGCTCGAACTGCCCGATGCCCTGCGCGGGGCCGACGTGGTCTACGAAGCGGCGCGCTGACGGACAGGCGTCGATCAAGGACACAACCAAGCCCACCGATCGGTACCCCGTTCGGTGGGGTCGGGCGCCGTCGCGCGCCCCAGAAACCCCACCGAACCCGACGGCGTACCGTCGGGATCGATGGGCTTGAATTGCTTTCCGCACGAATCCGTCTTCCCGGTCCGCGATAAACTCCACCGCCCCGCCTCATCCCACCCCCGCACTCTCTCCCTGAAGCCGGAACGCGCATGACCACGACCCGCCACGCCCGTCCGCCCCGCCCGCTTCTCCTTCTCCTGCTCCTCCTCGCCTGCGCTTCGACGCTCGCCCCGCGCGACGCCCGCGCCGCCGAGGCCGTCGTGCTCAATCCCGAAAACTTCGACGCCTACGCCCCCGCCGGGCGCGAGGCCGACGCCATCTACGGCGACTTCGTCCTGCGCAACGACCGCATCACCGCCGCCGTCGCCAACTTCGAGCTCATCACCGGCCGCGGCGGATCTCGCGGCAGCACCTCCCGCAACCTCGGCGGCAACCTCATCGACTTCACCCCCCGCACCGGCCCCGGCGCGGGCAACGACCAGCTCGGCTGGACCTCCCTGGGCGTCCGCTTCGGCAACAGCCACTCCGACTTCGAGAACGGCACCGCCCACTACCTCGTCGACTACGCCAAGGACTTCCCCGCCCAGTCCGGCCCGCGCGTCCAGATCACCGTCCCCCACATCCCCCACCACCCCGAGAAATTCAACGGCGAGGCCCGCTACATCCTCGAGGACGGCTGGCCCTACCTCCTCTGCGAGCTCGAATACTTCAACCCCGCCGACCTGAAGCCGCCGGTCAACCTCCACATCGCCCAGCGCAAGCCCCCCGCCGACGACGCCTCGATCATCGAGGACATCGCCACCGGCCCGCCCCCGGCCGAGAAGATCATCCCCATGCCCGACGAGGCCCAGCCCCCGATCGAGCCCACGCCGCTGACCGTCTCGCCCTACTGCGGCCTGGGCTCCGACGCCG
Organism: Planctomycetota bacterium; assembly: GCA_026386955.1. GTDB lineage: Bacteria > Planctomycetota > Phycisphaerae > Phycisphaerales > Phycisphaeraceae > JAPLMQ01. The sequence goes on along the minus strand of JAPLMQ010000226.1, from coordinate 27,710 downwards.
TCGTCGACCGCGGCAGCGACGCCTCGGGCAAGCTCCAGTGGATCTACGACTCCCACTTCCGCCAGGCCTACGGCCTCCTCAGCGAGCCCGACTGGACGCTCATCGACGCCAAGGGCAAGTCCAAGACCATCTCCGCCAAGTCCGGCTCCGCGAGCCTCCTCCCGGGCGAGCGCCTCGTCGTCCGCCGCCGGGCGATCGTCGGCGTCGACCTCTTCGCCGTGCGCGCCATCGCCAACGACATCCAGAAGATCCACCAGCGCCGCCTCCGCCTCGTCGCCAAGGGGCCCGACGGCCCGGTGACCGGCGCGCTCGTCAACGCCTACGTCGAGGTATCCGCCAACAGCGCGACCTTCTACGCCGCGGGGCGCACCGACGACAAGGGCCTGCTTGAGATCGACCTGCCCGACGGCCGGGCGGAGCTGCGCATCGACGCCCCCGCGCGCAAGCCGCAGGTCGTCACGATCGACGACGACCGCACCGGCGACGTCGAGCTCGCCTATGAAGCCGCCGCGGGCGTGACCTTCGCCGTCACCGACGACAAGGACCAACCCATCCCCTGCAAGGTCGAGTTCCGCGGGCGCGAGGGCACCGCCACGCCCGACTTCTTCCCCGTCAACGGCGAGCAGGCGGTGAAGAACCTGCGCTACGCCGCCGACGGCAAGGGCGAGCAGCTCCTCGCCCCGGGCCACTACCAGGCCCTCATCTCCCGCGGCCCCGCCTACGACGCCGTCGCGCTCAACTTCACCCTCGCCCCCGGTCAGCGGCTCCCGCTCCGCGCCCGCCTCCGCCGCGGCGTCGACACCGCCGACTGGATCGCCGCCGACCTCCACACCTACACCACCGTCTCGGGCCCGACCTGGAACGCCAACGCCTCCGGCGCCAGCCGCGCGGGACGCGTGCTCAACCTCGCCTGCGAGGAGATCCAGTTCGCCCCCGGCGCCGAGTACAACTTCATCTCGACCTACCAGCCCGAGATCCACGCGCTCGGCCTCGACCGCTTCCTCGTCTCCTGCCCCGGCGTCGCCCTCGGCGACGTCAGCAAATACGCCTACAACCAGCAGTACGCCTTCCCCGTCGAACTCAAGCCCCACTGGCAGGACGGCGGCATGCCGCAGCGCCCACAGCACTGCGGCCAGATCGAGTGGCTCTACTCCTGGGGCGCCCCCATCGACCCGCTCAACCCCTGGCGCACCGCGGGCAAGCCCGGCTACGACAAGCTCATGACCCTCATGCAGAGCAACAACAACCCCGCCACCGCCCAGCTCCGCGTCCCCATGTCGTCGATGTACAAGGACCGCGACGTCCCCGCCTGGTGGAGCGACGACAGCGCCCTGATCCGCCCGATGTTCCGCGACACCAACGACGACGGCATCCCCGAGCGCGTCCACCACAACTTCGCCTCGTACATGAGCTCGCTCGACGTCCGCACGCTCGAGCCGCTGCTCGATCCGCTCACCAAGGGCGTCGGCGACGACAAGCACGCCTCCAAGGCCCGCTTGGAGAACGACGTCATCGACTGGCTGCGCATGCGCACCGCCGGCTACCGCATGACCGGGCTGATCAACAGCGGCGCGTTCCATAACTTCCACGGCGCGGGCGGCCTGCGCAACTACATCCAAGTCCCCGGCAAGACCCTTGCAGACCTGCAGCCCGCCGACGTCATCAAGGCCATCCGCGCCGGGCACGTCGTCATGACCACCGGGCCATTTCTCGAAGCGACCGTCACCACCGACGAGGGCAAGCAAGGCATCGCCGGCGACACCGTCGCCACCTCCGCCGACCACGCCAGGCTCCACGTCCGCGTGCAATGCCCCAACTGGATCACGCTCGATCGCGTCTACGTCCTGCGCGACGGCAAGCCCGACCCCGCGCTCGACTTCACCCGCGAGAAGTTGCCCAAGGCCTTCGGCCCCGCGCCGACGCTCGAGGGATTCGCCGTGGGAGCAGAGACCAAGCCCGCTGCAGATGCGTCCGGCTCACCCGCTTCCGCCGGCCCCGCCTTCGACGCCACCATCGACCTCCCCATCAAGGCCGACACCCAGCTCGTCGTCCTCGCCCTGGGCCACGGCCCCAATCTCCGCGCCATGCGCGACCCCAAGGACCTCGTCGCCCGCCACGTCGCCCTCACCAACCCCATCCTCATCGACCACGGCAACGACGGCTTCGCCCCGCAGAACCCCATCGACGACTCCATCGAGGCCTTCCTCCGCATCGTCCGACCCGTCAAGTCCGACCCCAAGGCCCCGCTCGGCATGGTCCGCCTCACCCTCATCAACCACGGCGACAAGCCCGCCAAGGACATCGTCCACGTCGACATCAAGTCCCTCGCCGACGCCCACCTCAAGGGCCCCAGCGACATCCCCTTCACCGTCGCCCCCGGCGAGAAGGCCCGCATCGACCTGGAGATCGAGCTCGCCGCCGACGCCCAGACCATGGCCATGATCGGCTCGGGCCCCAAGCTCTCGGCCGTGATCTACGTCCCCCGCGTCGGCCGCGCCCCCGGCGTCGCCCCCGCCCGCATCAAGGTCGTCACCGACGACTTCCCCAAGTTGGACAACCTCGACGAAGCCCCGGTCACCGAGCCCGATTTGGGCGACATGCGGTGAGCCGCGGGATTCCCGAACACCCTCCGTCGAACCGAACCCCTCTGATCAGAGCCGGACACTGTGTGTCCGAAGACCGGGCGTGGCGGTACTCCGCCGCGGGAATCGTCGGGGAGCCATCCAAGCCGCGGCAAGCGGAAACGGCTTCAACAGAATGCTGTCGATGCGACGCCGACGTGGATCGTGGCGAACCCGCGCGTGCGGCACTTCGCGCGCGGCGGAGTACCGCCTGGCGCCTGAACATCGGGGACACAGTCCCCGGCTCTGATCAGACGATCGCGATGCGGGCCGCCGCACGCCATCACCCGCGCGTCCGACCCACAAGACAGGTCCTATCCGCCCGTTTTCCTTCCATCCCCCGCGGGAATATCCTCTCACTCCGCAATCCCACTCCCCGGAACCGCACCTGATGTCCCCCACGCCCAGCCCGACCCTCACCGCCGGCCAGGAAGTCGACGGCTTCCGCGTCGTCTCCGTCACGCCTCTCCCCAACCTCCGCGCCGTCGCCTACCGCATCAGCCATCCCGCGAGCGGGGCCGACCTGCTCCACATCCACAGCGACGACTCCGAGAACGCCTTCTCCGTCAACTTCGCCACCCCCGTCGTCGACGACACCGGCGTCCCGCACATCCTCGAGCATGCCGTGCTGGGCGGGTCGGCCAAGTACCCCGTCAAGGAGCCCTTCTTCGAGATGGTCAAGATGAGCATGGCCACGTTCATCAACGCCATGACCTCCACCGCCTCGACCGTCTACCCCGTCTCCTCGACCGTCAAGAAGGACTTCTTCAACCTCGCCGAGGTCTACTGCGACGCGGTCTTCCACCCGCTGATCACGCGCGACACCTTCCGGCGCGAGGGGCACCACCTCGCGCTGAAGAACAACGAAGACCCCGCCAGCGACCTGCTCTACAAGGGGATCGTCTTCAACGAGATGAAGGGCGTCTACTCGAATCCCGAATCGCTGGTCTGGCGGCACGGCGTCCGCCGGCTCTTCAACGACACGCCGCTGGGGCGCGACTCGGGCGGCGACCCGCGCCACATCCCCGAGCTGACCTACGAGGCCTTCAAGAAGTTCCACGCCGACTACTACCACCCCTCGAACGCGCGGATCTTCATCTACGGCGACATCCCGACGCGCGAGCACCTGGCCTTCCTCAAGGACAAGCTCGCGGGCTTCAGCGCCCAGCCGCGCCCCGCGTCGACCACGCTCCCGCGCCAGCCGCGCTGGAAGCAGCCGGTCGAGGCGAAGTTCGCCTTCCCCATCGGGGCGAACGAGAAGACGGCCGAGAAGAGCTTCATCTCGCTCGCCTGGCTGGTGGGCGACGCCCTCAACGCCGCGGAGAGCATCGACTGGGGCGTGCTGCACCGGCTGCTGCTGGGCAACGAGGCGGCGCCGCTCAAGAAGGCGATCATCGAGTCGCGCCTCGGGGCCGACCTCTTCGCCGTCGGCGCGGGGGAGCTCTGCCACGAGACCTACTTCCACGTCGGGCTGCGCGCAAGCGAGGCCGACCGCGCCCCGGCCTTCGTCAAGCTCGTGCTCGAGACGCTCGGGCGCATCGCCGACCAGGGCTTCACGAAGGAGCAGATCGACAGCGCCTTCCAGCAGGCGACCTACCACCACCGCGAGATCGCCTCGCACTTCCCGCTCAGGCTCCTCTGGGGCGCGCTCGAGACCTGGATGCACGACCGCGACCCGCTGACCTACCTGCGGATGGACAAGCTGCTCGAGGACGCCAAGGCGCGCGTCGCGGAGGATCCCGCCATCTTCACGCGGATGATCCGCATCAAGCTGCTCGACAATTCGCACCGCCTGCTGGTCACCGGCACGCCCGACCCGGAACTGCAGGCCCGCATGGACGAGGAGGAGACCAAGCGCCTGCGCGAGCTGAAGGCGACCTTCACCGAATCGCAGCTGCGCGAGATCGGCGGCGCGGCCGCGGCGCTCGAGACGGCCCAGGGCAAGCCCAACGCGCCCGAGGCCCTGGCGCTCCTGCCGCAGCTCAAGGTCTCCGACCTGCCGCGCAAGCCCAAGATGATCCCCACGACCCGCGAGACGATCGGCGCTTCCGGGGGCGCTTCCGGGGGCGCTTCCGGGGGCGGGGGCGCGACGCTCCTGCGCAACGACGTCTTCGCCAACGGCGTGAACTACTTCCAATTGAGCTTCGACCTCACCGGCCTGCCCGCGGAGCTCTACCCGTATCTCCCGCGGTATTGCGAGGCCTTCGCGAAGCTCGGCGCCGCGGGGCAGCCGTACACCACGCTGGCCGAGCGCAAGGCCGCCCGCACCGGCGGCATCAGCGCGTGGAGCTCCTTCCCGGGGCATGTGAGCGACCCGAACCGCCCGCTCCGCAGGATGGGCATGTCGATCAAGACGCTCGACGGGCAGGTGGAGTCGGCCCTGGAGGTGCTGCACGACCTGATCTTCGCGCTCGACCCGCGCGACAAGACGCGCCTCAAGGATGTGATGGTCCAGTCCCGCGCCCACGCCCGCACGGGCCTCGTGAACAACGGCTCGGGCACGGCGACGCGCTACGCGGCCCGCGGCTTCTCCGCCGAGGCGGCGCTCAACGAGGAGGTCAGCGGCCTGCCCGAGCTGGCGCAGCTCGACAGGCTGGCCGACCACTTCGACGCCGAGGCCGACGGGCTCATCGCGCGCATCGAGGCGATCCGCGACTTCATGCTCAACCCCGCCCGGCTGGTCGCGAGCTTCACCGGGTCGGACGAGTCGTACGCGATCGTGCGGAAAACGTTGGAGGGTTGGCTGGGCAAGATGAAGCCCGGGCCGATCCGCGGGCACGCGTCGTCGTTCACGCCCTACGACAAGCCGCCGCGGGTCGGGCTCGCGGCGCCGCTGCAGGTCGCCTACTGCGCGCTGGTCATGCCCGCGCCGCACCACTCGCACCCCGACTCGCCGCTGCTCGATTTGGCGTCGCGGTTCATGAGCCTCGACTACGTGTTGACCGAGGTGCGCTTCAAGGGCAACGCCTACGGGGCCGGCTGTTCATACAACGGCTCCGACCGCACCTTCGGCTTTCATAGTTACCGCGACCCGCGGCTGAACCAGACGCTCGCGGTCTACCGCGGGCTGCGCGACTACGTGGCGAAGTCGAACTGGTCGCAGGCCGACATCGACCGCGCGATCATCGGGAGCGTGAAGCACGCCGAGGCGCCGATCCGCCCGGGCGAGGCGACGGGCACGGCGCTCGGCCGGCTGATCGTCGGCTTCACCGACGAGCTGCGCGAGCAGCGGTACCAGACGATGCTCGCGGCGACGCCGGCGGCGGTGAAGCGCGTGCTGCTCGAACAGCTCGACAAGTTCAGCGACCAGGCGGCGGTCTGCGTGGTGTCGAGCCGGGAGAAGCTCGAGGCGGCGAACCGGGAGAACCCGAGTGACCCGCTGATGATCGAGGACATCATCAAGCCGTAGGCCAGGGCGAAGGCAAGTCGTGGCGGCGGCGTGGCGATGCCATTGGTGCGTGAGCAGTTGCTGTTACATTGCCCCATCATGCGCCGTGGCGCGATCTGCCGAATCACCGGCGGCGATTTCTGGCGATCAGGTGTTTCCCTGCAAGTAGAATGGGGCTTGATGAAGCCGGGTTTACGAAAGATCGGTCGCCGCATCTTCAACGGGGTGACGTTGCTGTCTCTGCTGCTGGGTATCGTCGTGGCAGGGCTCTGGATGTGTCGACCAAGTTCGGAAGGACAGCAGGAAAAACTACTGCATATTGGTTCATTGTTTGCCACGTCTTCATGGAATGGGTGCGGAATTGCGTATGAACCAAGCCTGTCGTCCCTATCGTTTTACGATCAACTCCCTTACTCCGTGTTGCATGGAACCCCGCTCAATGGGTATTACAATTTAGGAGTCCGTGGTCACATTGCTGTTGCGCCATATTGGCTTCTAATTGCCCTGTTGTCCGTACTTCCCATCAGTTGGATCATTCTTTATCGCCGCAGGCGGTGGCGCACCGGCATGTGTTGCAAATGCGGCTATGATCTTCGGGCATCGAAGGACCGCTGCCCGGAGTGCGGCGAGCCGATCCCGCCGCCAATAGCGAGCATTGAGAAATAAGGCGGGGAAGGTCCATCGTAAAGAGTGTGAATAGCACGCTTATAGGCATCAGCGCGGTGGTTGAGCGGCATCGGAGAGAGGCATGAGCGGGGCGGGAGCGGGGCGGGAGCGGGACATTAAAACGGCTGTTTTAGCAATAATAAGATAGTTATTATTCGATTGAAGCCTGCTTCCCGTTGGCATTAGATACCATTTTAATCAACCATTTGAACCTTGGGCGAAAACGGTTTGCTGGCGCACGCTGATTCGCCTCGGCGACGGTTTGCCTGCCTATCATGTCTGTTCGCGGCCTGCTGTTCCCAATCGTTGTAAGTCGTTTCTTGAACTGGGTTCAAGCCGTGTCCGCGTCGCCGCGACGGACCGGCGGGGTCGTCGTCGCTGGAATCCAAAAAAACGGCCGAATCGACACAAGTCCATTGATTGACGTAAGTTACAGACGCGTCTTTGATTCCCACTCACGAATCTGTTATGCTGGGCCAACTTATGCCAAACACAAGCTCCCTCAAGCCCAAGTCCAAGTCTTCCGGGTCGTCCGGGTCGTCGCACGCTCCCGCTGCGGGGAAGAAGGGCGAGAAGGCCGGGGAATCCGCGGGCAAGAAATCCGCCGGCGGCAAGGGCGCGGCCCAGGGCATCACCAACTACGCCACCGCCCTCAAGTGGCTCTATAACCACGTTGACTACGAGCGTTTGCGCCTCGTCTCCTACAACACCCGCACCTTCAGCCTCGACCGCATGCGCAAGCTGCTCTCCCTCCTGGGCAACCCCCACGAGGAGCTCCGCTGCGTCCACATCGCCGGCACCAAGGGCAAGGGCTCGACCTGCGCCATGCTCGCCCACACGCTGCAGTCCTGCGGCATGACCGTCGGGCTCTTCACCAGCCCGCACCTGGTCGACCTCCGCGAGCGCATCGTCATCAACGGCCAGATGATAAGCCACGCCGAGCTGATCGAGATGCTCAAGTCGATCGCCGCCCTCGAGGACAAGTTCGGCGACAACCCCCCCACTTTCTTCGAGATCCTCACCGCCGTCGCCCTCCGCTACTACGCCGACCAGGCGGTCGACATCGTCATCCTCGAGACGGGGATGGGCGGCCGGCTGGACTCCACCAACGTCATCACCCCGCTGGTCTCGGGCATCACCCACATCAGCCTCGACCATATGAACATTCTGGGCAAGGACTTGGCGTCGATCGCCCGGGAGAAGGCCGGCATCTTCAAGAAGGGCGTGGCCGCGGTCAGCGTCGAGCAGGACCCCGCCGTCGCCCGCGTCCTGGAGGAGGTCGCCACCGCCAGCAACGCCCCGCTGGAGTTCACCGGCAAGCAGATCGACTTCAGCTACCGCTTCGAGGCCAACCGCGAGCTGGGCCCGCACACCCGCGTCTGCCTCACCACCCCCACCAGCCGGTGGGAGCACCTGCCCGTCCCCCTCAAGGGCGAGCACCAGGCGCATAACTGCGGCCTGGCGCTGGCGATACTCGACAAGCTCAAGGCCCACGGGTTCGTCATCCCCGAGGACAAGGTCATCGCCGGCCTCGCGGGCACCACGCTGCACGGCCGAATGGAGCAGGTCTGGAACGAGCCCCGCGTCATCATCGACGGGGCCCACAACGCCCACTCCATCACCGCCCTCATCCGCGCCCTGGGCGCCCACATCCAGTACGACTCGCTGGTCCTGATCTTCGGCTGCGGCCAGGACAAGGACGTGCTCGGGATGCTCAAGCAGCTCGCCCTCGGGGCGGACAAGATCATCTTCACCCGGGCCAAGGCCAACCCCCGCGCCGTCGAGCCCGAGGAGCTGATGTCGAAGTTCAACGACGTCTCGGGCAAGATGGCCCAAGTCGCGAATGGGCTTGAGGATGCGCTGCAGCTCGCCAACCGGGCGGTTTCGCGCGAGGACCTGATCGTCATCACCGGCAGCTTCTACCTCGCGGGCGAAGCGAAGAAGCACTTCGCCGAGCAGGCCGCGAAGAAGCGGAACAGCTCGTCGCGTAGCCACAGCGCGTCGCATCACTAAGACGCGTCGCGAGCACCAATTGCAATCGGCCGCGGCCGCGATGAGGCGTCGCCATGGACATCCTCAACCTCCCCGCCATCGACGTCCACGCCCACTACGGCGACTACACCTCCGACGCCAACGCCCACGCCGCCTGGTGCATGTCGGGCGATGCCGCCTTGGTCGCCGAGCGGGCCAAGGCCGCCCGGACCCAATGGACCATCGTCTCGGCCTTGAAGGGGCTCTTCCCGCGCGGAAGGGCCGACGCCTGCGTGGGCAACGACGAGGCGGCGGACGTCGTCCCCAAGACGCCGGGGCTGCTCTTCTATGCGATCGTAAATCCGCTCCAGCCCTCGTCCTACGACCAGGCCCGCCGGCTGTACAAGACCAACCCGCACTGCGTGGGCCTGAAGTTCCACCCCGAGGAGCATCGCTACCCGATCACGCAATGGGGGCGGCCGCTCTTCGAGTTCGCCAATGAGTTGGGGGCGGAGAAGAATGCCAGCGGAAATTCCGGGGGGGGCTGCGTGATCAAGGTCCACTCGGGCGAGCAGTTCTCGATGCCCGACGACTACATCCCCTTCGCCGACGAGTTCATCCGGACCAAGACGATCCTCGCCAACATCGGCTGCGGCTACAACGGCACCCGCGACCTGCAGGCCCGCGCGATCCAGAAGTCCAAGCGGGGCAACGTTTATACCGACACCTCGAGCATGATGAGCATCCTCCCGCGGAACATCGAGTGGACCGCGAAGGAGGTCGGGGCCGACCGCGTCCTCTTCGGCACCGACACGCCGCTCTACTTCGCCGCGATGCAGCGGGCCCGGATCGACTACGCCGAGCTGCCCGACGCGGCCAAGAGGCTGATCCTCCGCGAGAACGCGGTGAAGCTCTTCGGCGACCGGCTCAAGCCGTTCCTGGCGTGAAAAAGCGGCGTTAATTGTCCCGCCGCGCCCCCGCTCAACACCCTTTATTGGCCGCGCTCCCGTCCCGCCGCGCCCCCGCCGCTGCGATGCCGCGACACCCCCTTCCAAAGCCTGTTTGGACCGCCTTCCGGGAGCGATCCAAATCGGAAGACACCCATTTGCTTCGCGGGGATCAAAGGATGGCAGCCGGGGCCCCGCGCCCCGCCGAGATCCCCGGCGCTGGCGTCCCCGCTCACCGACGGAGCAGGACGACGATGACGACGATCACCAAAATCAGGCCCAACGTGCCGCCGCCGATCCAGATGTAGTCCGCGAGGACTGGAGTGATGTGCTGCAACATAGCGATCTCCTTCTTGTAAGTAGTTTCCCGCATATTCGCGGGATCGCCACAACTCAGGAATGAAAACACTCCAAGGCCGCCGCACAACGTCGGCGGTCCCGTTCGCGATCCACTTGGCATCGCGAAGTCGTCGTCATGAGCCAGTCGTCCGGACCAAGTGGAGATCCGCGCCCATCCGCCCGAATCATCGTGCGTGGAACTCTAGAGACGCGGACCGCAAAGGCAAGGATGCCTCCAGGGGTCGAATTCCCCGCGGGGATTCGCAACCCTTGTGTCCACGGGCGGTTCGCGAGGGAATCACATTCATCGGAAAGTCGGGGGCATCTTCGAATGTAAGGGTATCCATCGATAACCGCCGCGATGCCTCGCCGACTATGCTTGATATGAATCGAGTCAGGTCCGCGCATCGAGGGCAACGGGCCACGTGCGCAAGCGCTTCACATCATCAAGGAGGTTGTCATGTCGAATACCAAGCAAAAGTCGGCGAACCGCGACCCGATCAGCGGCGCCCCCGGGACCCATCCGGTGGGCACAGGCGTCGGGGCCGCCACGGGCGGCATCGCCGCGGGCGCGGCTGCGGGCGCCGCGGTGGGGACGGTCGCGGGCCCCATCGGCACCGTCGCTGGCGCTGTGGCCGGCGCCGCGGTCGGAGCGGTGGCGGGCGGGATGGCCGGCAAGGCCATCGCGGAGAAGGTCAACCCCACGGCCGAGCACGCCTACTGGCGGACCAACTACGCCACCCGTTCCTACGTGACGGCGGGCGCCTCGTATGACGAGTATGCGCCCGCGTACCAGTATGGCTGGGAGTCCCACGCCAAGAGCCAGGGCAAGCCGTTCGCCGACGTGGCGACCGGCCTGGAGCGCGGCTGGGAGAAGGCCCGCGGCGAATCCAAGATGGTCTGGAACAAGGCCAAGGACGCGGCCCGCGACGGCTGGGAACACGTCGCCCACCAGGACCCCTCCTGCTGCAAGGCCACCTCGCGGAAATGACAATCCGCCCAGAGATCGCCTCCTGCCTGCCGGCCTCGCGCACGCGAACGGCCGCCCATCGCCTGGACCTTCCATGACCCCCGGGAGCCGAGACGGCCGCCGACGCCAAGCCACCACGAGTGGAAGGCGGAATCGGCCAACGGACGCACCCACGTATCAATGGGGCTCACGCAAAGGCGTCCAGACACCGGCATCGACAGGGAGCGACTCACTGCTGACGGCCCGCCTCACCGCGGGCCGTCATTTCATTGCCGCCCTTGGGGCCGCTCGCAGAAGCCGTCGATCAATCACGCCGCAAACAAGTCCGTTCGACAAAGGAACCGCGACATGAGCCAACCGCCCGCAACCGGCGTAATGTCCAGCCTCTTTGAGGCCCGCTTGGTCGTCATCGGAGCGTCGCTGGGCGGGGTCGCGGCGGTCGGCGACATCCTCGCGGGCCTGCCGGCCGACTTCCCGGTGGCGGTGGCGGTCGTTCAGCACCGCAGCGAGAGGGCAAGGAGTTTTCTCGCCGAGGTGCTCCAGCGGCGCACAGGCCTGACGGTCGAGGACGCGCAGGACGGCGACGCGATTCGCCCGGGATGCGTGCATCTGGCTCCCGCGGGGTTTCACCTGATCGTCGGGTCCAGGGGCGTCTGCGAGCTCTCCCACGGGACGAAGGTCCATTTCTCGAGGCCGTCCGCGGACGTGCTCTTCAAATCCGCGGCGGGCGTCTACCCGCATGGGGTCATCGGCGTCATCCTCACGGGGGGAGACTCCGACGGCACCAGCGGCCTGACCGCGATCAAGGAATCCGGCGGCGTCACGATCGCCCAGTCGCCGTCGGACTCCGAGGACCCCAGCATGCCGACCTCGGCGATCCGCACGGGCGACGTCGACCTGGTGCTGGATCACCTGGCGATCGCGGAAGCCCTCATCGCGGTCGTCCGGCGAACGGAGGCAGGCACGAAACCGATCCCGCGAGAGGCCCTTGAGCCACGTCCCGCCTCGACGGACCGGCCGGCGCACCGCGCATCAAGAGATAACACACCCTGAATACTGGCGTTGCGGTTTTCCCGTTTTTCACCTGCTCCATTGAACTTTCCCGGCGGCGCCGCACGTACAGAAGATAGGATAGTCTTGTATTCGAGGCCCTGTTCACCTCCCTTCCCTTCTCCCCTTTTTTGAAAGTGGAAAGCATGAAACGTTCCTTTCTCAACCTGTCGGTTTGGACGCTTGGCTTGGCGGCCGCCCTGCTCATGGCCGGGGGCTGCCAGTCGGAAGGCTCGCACCACGGCATGTCCCACGGGGACCACAGCAACGCCATGATGTGCGACAAGTGCAAGACCGTCTGGATCCAGAACCCCGGCGGCGATCCGCACAAGCCCTGGACGGTCAAGTCCTCCAAGGGGATGGAATGCCCCGACTGCAAGACCGCCGCAGCGAACTTCTTCGCCACCGGCAAGTTCGAGCACACCTGCTCGAGCTGCGGCGGAAGCATGGAAGCCTGTGAGATGCACTGAACCGCTGATCGCGGCTGGCGACAGGCGGAGAAACAACCAGGCCGAGGCGGGCGATGCGTCGCTCCACCTCGGCCTTTTTCTTTTTTGAGGCGCATGCCTCTTCAGAGTTCGCGGACCAAGTGCCCGCCGCCCTTGGGGCAGGCCTTGAGCGGGCTGTTGAACTCGAAGTAGACCAGCTCGTCGGGCGCGGTGAGCGTGTGCTCCACGCCGCGGACGGTGGCGACCATGTCGCCCGGCCCGAGGGTGAACTCGCGGGTCACGCCGTTGGCCGAGCGCAGCGTCACCGTCGGATGGCCCGCGGTGAACCACCAGTACTCGTCGATGTTGTGATAGTGCAGTTCCACCGGGTGGCGCGGCTTGAGATGCTGCTCATGGAAGCTCGCGGGGTCGACGGGCAGCAGCATGGCCGCGAGCTCCGGGCTGGGGCGCTGATGCAGGCGAGAGTGGACGATGCAGATCGAGGGGTCGGCAATGACGGGATGGGATGGGGTGATGATCGTCACAATCGTCTCCGGTCGAACGGGTTCTCAGACGGATTCAGGCGAGGGCGGCGGCAAAGGCTTCGCCGCGTTGGGCACGATCGGCTTGCCGCACTCGGGACAAGCTAGTTGAGAAGCGCGAAGATCGTACCCGCACTCGGTGCACATTCCCGGAGGCAGCGCCCGCCGTCCCCGACGGAGAGCGATCATCAACCACGCACCGGGCAGCACAGCGGCGAGCAGGGCCATCGGCAGAGTACGGATCATGACCGTGACCTGCGGCCACCACTGACCCTCTGCGTGTTTAGGCACAAAATTGAACAGCAATCGGCCGACGCCCAAGTCGACACTTCGCAACGGCCTCTCAACTCGCAATGCGTCCGACCAGACGCCGATGAGCATCTCGCCGGACGAGACGTAGAACATCCAGGCCGCACCGCCGAATCCCGATGGCAGCGGCCCCGTCCAGCGGCGACCCAATTCATACCCCGGCACCAAGGCCATGAAGCTGCACACGGCCACCAAGCACAGGCAGACTGCGAATGACACCGCCGCGAGGACCGTAAAAAGCCTCCAAAACCAGCGTCCACGCTTTCGCCCCGCGGATGGCATGACGGTTGACGCTCCGGACTGCGCCTGTTGCCGAAGCTCAATACTTCACACCCAGCTTCAACGGGGGCGTCGCGTCGGTGGCGATCTTGGGATAGATGCCGGGCAACTCCTCGAAGCTGACGATCGGCGTGACGATCCGCTCGCCCGAGATGCGACCGGCCGCGAGGAGGTGGAGGCACTCGGCCAGCAGGCGCTCCTCCGACCAGCGCGGGTGGTCGCGGTTGGGCTCGCTGCAGGCGCGGGAGAAGACGATCTTGGGGATGTTGAAGTGGGCCTCGGCCCCCAGGTCGAGCCCCGCGGAGTGCGGGGGCGGGTAGGCGCCGGCGACGATCGTCCCGCCGAAGGCGACGGCGCGGAGTGAGTCCTGCAGCGCCTGCCGGGCGCCGCTGTATTCGATGACCACGTCTGCCCCGCGCTTGCCCGTCGCGAGGCGGATCTCCAGCCCCGCGTCGCAGGTGGTGGGGTCGAGCGCGATGTCGGCCCCGAGCGCCAAGGCGAGCTCCCGCCGGGCGGGCAGCGGATCGACCGCGATGATCGGGCGGGCCCCCGCGAGCTTGAGCAACTGCACCGCCATGAGCCCGATCGCGCCCAGCGAGAAGACGGCGACCGCGTCGCCGATGCGGACGTCGCCGTCGCGGATCGCCGCGAGGGCGTAGTTGGCGGGGTCGATGCATACGGCCGATTGCCAGGGGATCCCCGCGGGGAGCTTCCAGCAGTATTTCCCGACGTTGGCGACGCTGGTCGGGCGGAACCCGCTGTAGGAGAGCGCGCGGTCGCCCACGGCGTAGGCCGTCACGCCCGGGCCGACCTCGGTGACGAGGCCGACGACCATGTTGCCCAAGCCGACGGGGTAGCGCACGGCCGTGGTCCCACGGGCGATCGCGCCAAGCTTGCCGTCGAAGGTGCCGCGGTCGTTGGCGTAGCCCTTGAAGAGGCTCATCTCCGTGCCGTGCTTGGCGGCGCCGAACTCGGCGCGGATGCGGATCTGCCCGGGCCCCAGGGCCGGCTCGGAGTAAGGCCGCCAGGTGAGCTGGTGCGGCGCGGGGCAGATCAGTTCCTGCAGGGCGTGGGCGGTGGGCGTGGATTGCGGCATGGGGCCTCGCGAAAATAAGCGGCGTGGGGAAGGCGGGAACGGGCGCGACGGAGATGAAAAATAGGTCCGGGCGCGGGGCGAGGCAAACGAGGCGGTCTTTGGTTCGGAGTTCCGCCTTCAGGCGGGCATTCGTTTTTGGAAGACAGCGTGGGCACGGAACCCCGACCTCAGACCGCTGAACGTGGAGAGGGTCGGCCGACGTTTGCAACAAGCCCTCGGGCATCGGCGTATTCCCACCGGAGGCATCCATGGCCAAAGGCGACCTCACCAGCCCGCTCGCGATCAAGGTCAAGGGCGGCCTCTTCCTCCTCACCGGCCTGCTCGCCTCGGCGCTGCTGCTGGCCGACGCGCCTTCGCTGCGCAACGCGGCCCTGCTGGCGATCGCGGTCTGGAGCTTTTGCCGGTCCTACTACTTCGCGTTCTACGTGATCGAGCATTATGTCGACCCCGGATATCGCTTCGCGGGGTTGATCGATTTCGCGCGATACATGCTTGGGCGCAGGGCGAAGCCGACGGAGCCGGGGCGAGAGTCGAAACCATGATCCGCTTGGGGCGGTCCGGGGTTCGGAGTTCCGCCTTCAGGCGGTCTTCGCATTTTCGGAATCGCACGGCCGCACGCACCGCACCGGTGGGTTTCGCCGGGTTCGGCTCAACACCACGTGGGAGGGACGACGCGCCTTCCCGTAAAATCCCCGCATGGCGCGAAAACCCAACATCCTCTTCATCATGGCCGACCAATTCCGCCTCGACGCGCTGGGGCGTCTGGGCGGATGGGCGCGCACGCCCAACCTCGACCGCGTCGCCGCGGAGGGCGTCGCCTACACGCAGTGCTTCACGGCCTCGCCGCTGTGCGTGCCGGCGCGGGTCGCGCTCGCCACGGGGCGATACCCCCACAACACGGGGATGTGGGACAACCACGACATCTCGCTCTCGCCCCAGGCCCCGACGTGGATGGCGGCCATCCGCGACGCGGGCTACCGCACCAGCCTGTTCGGCAAGACGCATCTGCACGCGCACAAGGGCGACCTGCGCGAGCGCGAGCCGCTCATGCGGCAGCTCGGGCTCGACGACATCGACGAGATCGGCGGGCCGCACGCAAGCACGCGCGTCCTCTCGCACATGACGGCGCGGTGGGAGTCGAAGGGCTTGTGGGCGGACTACAAGAGGGACTACGCCGCCCGCGCGGCCGCCGCGGCGGCAGGCGGGCGCGGGCCGGTCGCGTCGCCGTCCGTGCTCCCGCTCGAGGAATACGCCGACGTCTACGTCGGCTCGCAGGCGACGCAATACTTGAAGGACTACCGGCGGGACCAGCCTTGGTTCTGCTGGGTGAGCTTCGGCGGGCCTCATGAGCCGTGGGACGCGCCGGAACCCTACGCGTCGATGTATGACCCCGCAGGCATGCCGCTCCCGCGCCCCGCGCCGGCGGAGCCCTTCGAGCGCCCGCGCGGGAACTTCGACGGCCTGCATCGATTCCCGCTCACTCCCGCGCAGGTCGCCGGGCTGCGGGCCAACTACGCCGGGAACGTCACGCTCATCGACGAGCAGGTCGGCAGGCTGCTGGCGGCCATCGAGGCGCGGGGCGAGCTCGACAACACCGTCATCCTCTTCACCAGCGACCACGGCGAGATGAACGGCGACGCGGGGCTGCTCTTCAAAAGCAACTTCCTCGACTCGGCGATCCGCGTCCCGCTCCTCCTGCGCACGCCCGCGACCCTCGGATCGCCCCACGCGGGGCGCGTCGACGAATCGAGCCTGATCGAATGGATCGACATCGGCCCGACGCTGGCCCACTTCGCCGGGGCGACGCTCAGCCACGCGCACCACGCCCGCGGGTTCGAGGCGACCGCGACGGCGCCGAAGGACGGCGCGGGCCCGGTCCACCGGGAGGACGTGCTCGCGGAGCTCAAGGGCGAGGTGATGCTGGCGAGCAAGGCGTGGAAGATCGCGCTGAACGGACGCGGGGAGGCGTACCAATTGTTTGACCGCGTGGCCGACCCGCTGGAGACGCGCAACCTGGCGGGCAGCCCGGAGCACGCGGGCGTGCGCGAGCGGCTGCGGCTGCGCGTGCTGGAGCGGATGATGCAGTCGCAGACGCCACGGCCCGCGGGCGTGACGGAGGGCGTGGCGTAGGACGGGCAACCGAGGCCGCCGGCCCTCACGACATGCACGAACCCCGTCGGACCGCCGCGAGTTATCCTGTGATGGGATTTAATGCCGCCAGGACGCGGCAAGATCCCGCACGATCTTTTCTTGGAGGCTCCACGATGTCCACCTCGCCCTCGGCCAAACGCCTGACGCTCCTCGCCGCGCTCTGCCTCGCGGCGAGCACGTTCGCCGCCACTGCCGCCCCCGCCCTCGCCGCGGACCTGCCCAAGCCCGAGCCGATCCCCGGGCGGACGATGCTGCCGCAGGAGCACCAGTACCAGCGGCAGCTCCGGGCCTACATGGCGACGCTGGCCGAGAAGGACTTCGACCACGGCGCGGCGGGGCAGATGATCGGCGAGTACATCCCCCCCGACCCCGAGGTCCAGTACCGCAACTACCTCTTCACGCTCATGCCCGGCGGCGGCCCGCTCGTGGGCTCGAAGCGCGGCGTGCCGGCGATCAACGACCCGCCGAAGCTCTTCACCCTCGCCAACATCGAGGGGGCGGAGGCGGTCATGAAGCCGCCGCTCTACCCCGAGGCTCTCATGCAGCTCGTGCAATGGGACTACCCGGGCAACATCTACCACGACAACCGCGGGCTGAAGCTGCGCTGCTTCGTCAACGCCAGCATCGCGCTGATGATGCTCGACAACGAGCTCGACAAGGAGCCCGCCGCCCGCCGCGCGGATTGGCGGTCCACCCAACTGATCATCATCGGCGCGCCCTACGACGGCTTCAAGGGCGTCATCTCGCCCGAAGCCCGGCAGGCCTTCCAGGACGGCCTCAAGCGCCTCGCGCGCCAGCTCATGTCGTATGGCCCGCGCGGCGAGGAGCCGAACTTCGACCTCATCCTCCCCATCGGCCTGTGGTACGCCGCCCACGACTGCGACGACGCCGCCTTCAGCAAGGAGGTCGAGGCCTTCGCGAAGATGATGTTCTCCGACCCGAAGTATTTCCACCCCGCGGGCTACTGGCGCGACCGAGGCGGGATCGACGTGGGCTTCGCCGGGCAGGTCCACTTCTTCACCGTCTGGGCGGCGCTGGCGAGCGATTGGCCGTTCGCCAAGGAGTCGATCGAGAAGGTCTACCGCCTGCGGGCCCACCTCACGCTGCCCGAGCCCGACGGCACGGTCACCGGCCCGTCGGCCTTCGACACCCGGCTGGGCTCGCCCGCGTATGCCGACCAATGGTCGTTCGCCGGGCGCGACCACGGGGCGCTGATGCTCACCGACGAGGCCGCCTGCTGGATCAAGCCGATCGCCGAGAAGGACCTCGTCGAATCGGGCAAGAACCGGGCCATCGAGTTCCAACGGCAGATCAACGAGAACCCCGTCAAGAGCGGCAACGGCTCGGGCGAGACGCCCTACGTCTACCTCAAGAACGAGGAGATCATGTCGAGACCTTGGACGATGCGCCTGATCGAGAACTATCAATTCCCCGCCTCGATGGTCTACGTCCAGGATTTCTACAAGAAGGGCGCCTACGCCCACCTGCAGAAGCTGGAGAAACAGAAGTCGCCCTGGCTGAAGTTCCCCTTCGCGCGCGAGGAGAATTTCGTGCGCGATTTCGCGGGTGCGTTCGTGGTCTCGAAGTCGTCGGAGTTCGGCGCGATCCTGCACACGGGGCCGCTCGGGAGCCAGAGCCCCGACGAGAAATTGGTGCAGCTCCCCGCGCCCCTGGGCTTCGGGGGCGGACAGCTCTCGGCCTTCTGGACGCCCGCCACCGGCTCGGTCATCCTCGGCCGGCGCGGCGGCATCATCCATCAGACACCCTACGACAAGCCCGAGGAATGGCGGACCTGGCCCATCCATGCCGTCACCGGCATGACGGCCGAGGGCAAGGTCATCACCTCCGCCCGCATCGTCGCGCCCGAGACGCAGGTCGAGGCCAAGAGGCGGAGCGCCAAGGCCAAGGTTCACGGGCTGATGTCGACCTTCCGCGTCGTGCCCGATGTCGCCTCGAAGCCCGAGAAGCCCGTGCAGGACATGTACGACGAGCCGCTCGCGGGCAGGATCGACTACACGCGGGCATTCGAGATCGAGCCCGACCAGCTGCGCATCGAGACGAAGGTGACGGCCGACGGGAAGGACAAGGTCGCGGAGTTGTGCGAGACGATCCCGGTCTACCTGCGCGACGCGAAACTGCAGCCCGACGCGACGCCGACGACGATCGAGTTCAAGGCCGACGGGAAGTGGACGCCGGCGACGGAGGCGTATCAGGAGAAGGTGAAGGCGGTGCGGCTCACGCGGTTCGCGGGGGCGGTGGAGATCGAGTTCGACCAGCCGCAGCGGGTGAAACTCTCGCCGGCGGAGTGGAAGGACCCGGTGCAGTTGTCGTTCGGGAATTGCAGGAACGTGATGATCGACCTGATGCCGGCGGGCGGGAATGCGGGCGAGTTCAAGGAGGCGAAGGTGGCGTATCGGATCGCGGCGGCGAGGAAGTGAGGGGGAATTGTTAGCCGGACGCGCCAGCGACGGGGGTTCTCTTCGCTCCCATCAGACAAAGTCTGATCAGAGCCGGACACTGTGTGTCCGAAGTTCAGGCGCTAGGCGGTACTCCGCCGCGCGCGACGTGCCGCACTTGTGGATTCGCCACAAATCACTTCGATGCCGCATCCATGCTTATCTGCCGATGGCGTCACCGACTTCCCGAGACTCAAACGATTCCGACAATTCGCGCGAGCGGAGTACCGCTTTCGCCTGAGCTTCGGGGACACAGTCCCCGGCTCTGATCCGACTTCGTCGGATGGAACAACTTCCGTCGCTTACAATCACCCCATGCTCCGCATCGGCTCTGTCCAACTCGAGACGCCCCTCCTGCTCGCGCCGATCGCGGGCTATTGCGACCTGGCCTTCCGCCTCGTCGTCCGGCGGCTGCGCGGGCCCACGGGCCTGGGCGTCGGGCTGGCCTGCACCGACCTGCTCTGCCCGCAGGCGATCCTGAGCGAGAACCAGAAGTCGCTCTGGCTGGCGGCGACCTGCCCGGAGGACAAGCCGGTCTGCATGCAGCTCTACGGGGCCGACCCCGCGATCCTCGCCGAGGCCGCCCGCTGGGCCCAGGCCCACGGCGCGACGACCATCGACATCAACATGGGCTGCCCCGTCGACAAGGTCACCAAGAAGAACGGCGGGTCGAAGCTGCTCTGCGACCCCGGCTCGACCGTCCTGCTCGCCAAGCAGGTCGTCGAGGCGGTCACGGTCCCCGTCACCGCGAAACTGCGCCTCGGGTGGGACGACCAGCACATCGTAGCGCCCGACCTTGCCCCCGCGCTGGCCGACGTCGGCATCGCCGCGATCACCATCCACGGGCGCACCACCGAGCAGATGTTCCGCCCCTCTGCCCGCCTCGAGGGCATCGCCCGCGTGGTGGAGTCGATGCGCCGCCACCCGCTCGTGCCCGTCATCGGCAACGGCGACGTCAAGAGCCCGCAGGACGCGAAGCGGATGATGGACGTCACCGGGTGCGCCGGCGTGATGATCGGGCGCGGAGCCCTCGCCCAGCCGTGGATCTTCCGCGACACCGCGCACTACCTCGCGACGGGCGAGCTGCCCGAGCCGCTCTCGCGCGCGGAGAAGGCCCGCGTGGTGCTCGGGCATTTCGAGTCGCTGCTGCATTACCGCGGCGAGCGCATCGCGGTGAACATGATCAACCAGCGGATCAGTTGGTACTCGCCCCACCTGCAGCCTTGGCCGGGGCTGAGGCAGTCGGTGCGGACGATCCGCTCGGCGGCGGAGTTCCGGGATTTCATGGGGCACGGGATCGCGAGGTTGGAGGAGTTCGACGCCGGGGGCGGGACGAGCGAGCCCGAGCAGGCGGAGGCGGGGACGAGCGCGCCGGAGGCGGCCTGATCAGAGCCGGACACTGTGTGTCCGTCGATCGGGCGCGCAGCGGTACTCCGCCCGCGCGAAGTGCCGGACTCGCAGGCGCGAATCCTTCTTGTAGGGAGGCGCTGAGCGGTACGCCGCGAAGCCCACCGGCTCGGCGCACGACAACCCGGGCCGCCCACGAACGCCAAACGCCCACCCGGTGGGCTTCGCGAGTTCCGGGGGTACCGCTCAGTACCACCCTACGCAGACCGGCATGGCGGATCGGTGCCACGACACTGGCACGTCGCGCGCGGCGGAGTACCGCCTGGCGCCTGAAGAACGGACACACAGTGTCCGGCTCTGATCAAACTCCACCTCTCATCAAACAAGGACTTCACACCCCAACGTCGCACGCCCCCGCCGCCGCCGCGATCCCTCGCTATACTCTTCGCTTTGCGGAACCGCCCCATGGCCACACCCCAAGCGTCCAGCCCCGCGAGCGCCATCAAGACCGGCCTCGCCGCGGGCATCCCCACCGACCAGGTCGTCCCGATCCTCGACTTCGGCTCGCAGTACGTCCAGCTCATCGCGCGGCGGGTGCGCGAGGCCGGCGTCTTCAGCCTCCTCCTGCCCGCCAGCACGAGCTACGAGGAATTGGCCGCGCTCAAGCCCAAGGGGATCATCCTCTCGGGCGGCCCCGCGAGCGTCTACGAAAAAGGCGCGCCCACCTGCGACAAGCGCCTCTTCGACCTGGGCGTCCCCATCCTGGGCATCTGCTACGGCATGCAGATCGGCTCGCAGCTCCTGGGCGCGCAGGTCCGCTCCGCCCCCGCGCGCGAGTACGGCCGGGCCTCGCTCAACATCGTCGACTCCAAGGGCCTGCTCGCCGGCGTGCCCGAGCACACCACCGTCTGGATGTCCCACGGCGACCAGGTGCAGGACCTCCCGCCCGACTTCAAGCCCCTCGCCGCCACGCCCACCTGCCCCATCGCCGCGGTGCGCCACGTCTCGCGCCCGTTCTACGGCGTGCAGTTCCACCCCGAGGTCACGCACACGCCCCACGGCATCGACATCCTCTCCAACTTCCTCTTCAAGATCTGCGGCTGCGCCAGCTCCTGGCGGATGAGCGACTTCCTCGAGACCCAGGTCAAGTCCCTCCGCGCCCAGATCGGCAACTCGCGCGTCGTCTGCGGCCTCTCCGGCGGCGTCGACTCCTCCGTCGTCGCCGCGGTCCTCGCCAAGGCCATCGGCCCGCAGCTCGCCTGCATCTTCGTCGACAACGGCCTCCTGCGCAAGAACGAGCGCACCCTCGTCGACTCCACCTTCCGCGACCACTTCAAGATCGACCTGCGCGTCGTCGACGCCTCCAAGGAATTCCTGGGCGACTTGGCCGGCATCGACGACCCGCAGGAGAAGCGCAAGCGCATCGGCAAGCGCTTCATCGACGTCTTCAAGCAGGCCTCGGCCGACATCCCCGACGCCAAGTTCCTCGCCCAGGGCACGCTCTACCCCGACGTGATCGAGTCCGGCCACGCGCTCTGCGGCGGGCTGAGCGCCACCGCCGCGAACATCAAGCTGCACCACAACGTCGGCGGCCTCCCCGCGGAGCTGGGCTTCGAGCTCGTCGAGCCCCTGCGCAGCCTCTTCAAGGACGAGGTCCGCAAGCTCGGCGAGGTGCTCGGCCTGCCCGACGCGATGGTCTGGCGCCACCCCTTCCCCGGCCCGGGCTTGGCCGTCCGCGTGCTCGGCCCCGTGAGCAAGGAGCGGCTCGACATCCTGCGCGACGCCGACGAGATCCTGCTCGAGGAGATCGTCGCGAACAACCTTTATCGCTCCACCGCGCAGGTCTTCGCGGTGCTGCTGCCGGTGAAGGCCGTGGGCGTGATGGGCGACGGCAGGACGTACGACAACGTGATCGCGGTGCGGGCGGTGGAGAGCCAGGACTTCATGACCGCCGACTGGGCCCGCCTGCCCTACGACGTGCTGGCGACGATCTCGAACCGGATCATCAACGAGGTCCGCGTGGTGAACCGGGTGGTCTACGACATCTCGAGCAAGCCGCCCGCGACGATCGAGTGGGAGTGAGGCACTGCTGGGGCCGGACGCGCGTCACTGCAGCATTTAGACAGGCGGAACCGCGGGCGGAGCGACGGGTGGAAAGAAGACCACCTGGTCCAGCGCCCGCTGGTAGGCCGGCGCGGGGTCGTTCACGAAGTACAAGAGATTGACGACCCACAGCGGCCAAAGGCAGAACAGGCCGCCGATGGCGCAGACCCAGAAGAGGGTGCCGGGTCGCACGGTGATGTCGCAGGTGATCTGATACGTGGAGTTCGCCTCGGGCTTGACCACGGCGTAGGCGTCGGCGGTGGCCATGAACCCCAAGTTGCCCGCGTCGCCGTTCTGGATCTTGATGGTGTGACCGACGCGATCGACCCTGCCGCCCACGCGGCGAAGGGCCTCCTCGGTCGCCTTCATCACTTCCTCGAAGGGCTGGTCGGTCTGGACCCGCCGGTAGGCCGTGGCTTGCTTGTTCATCTGCTGCATCTCCGGTCAAAGGAGCCGCACCCTCGGTTCGCGATGCGAGGACATGTTAACGCGCGCCGCGGACTGCAAAAGGGTCGCACAAGCAACCGAGTGATCGACGACACCAATCGCGTTCACAACGAATCGCACGCCACCGGCGTATGAGTGGTGGAGCGATCTCCCATGGCACGCCGGATTCTGGTCATCATTTCGGTGCTGCTCCTCGTCCTATGCCTCATCCACATGGCCAATGTCGGTGCTCATCCCTACGTCTTCCCGAACTCGACGCGCGACGGCGACTTCGTCGTGCGCGCGATCACCCGCATTTTCCTGATCATGTTGCTGGAGTACACGCTCGCGCCCTATCTGGTCGCGTCGGTCTTGATCGATGTCCTGCCCATCCGTTGGCGTTACCTCCCCGTCGCGGGGATCTGGTTGTACATCCTGGCGATGCTGCCCGAACTCGGCGGGAGCGGGCCGGGCTCCGACATCGATGGTTTTGCGGTCCGTTTGGCGTTCGTGCCCTTCGTCGGATTCCCCCTCCTGCTCACCGCGAAAGCGCTGTGGCTTTGGCTTGAACCACGAAAGGCCGCTTGCCCGGGCCTCTGTGTGCAATGCGGCTACGGCCTCCGCGGCTCGCCTGGGCCGCGGTGCCCCGAGTGCGGCAAGCAGATGCCTATGCCTCCGGAGCCAGCGTTTAATTCGAGTCGGGATGCCCGCCCGGGTCCGCACCCTTGAGCCTGCCCTCCGTCATCCATGGCCCATGAAGACGCGCGCGGCGGAGTACCGCCTTGCGCCTGAACTCCGGACACACAGTGTCCGGCTCTGAGCAGAAATGGCTCGCCTTCACCCGCCGGCCTTCACTTCCCGCTCCATCGTCACGCAATAATCCGCGAAGCCCACCGAGCGCCAGAATGCGACGCCCGCCGGGTTGCCCACCAAAACGTCGAGCCGGATGCGGCGATCCCCGGGCCATGCGTGCGTCAGCAGCCATTGGATGGCGGCGCGGCCGATGCCTTGCCTCCGCCGCTCGGGCTCGACAAAGAACTGGCGGAGGTAGACCCACTCCGGCTCGCGCTTGAAGAGGGTGTAGCCCGCCGGGCCGCGGGCGTCCTCGAAAACCACGGCCTGGTATTCGCTGGCCAGCCAGCCGCGCATGCGATCCTCGAGCTGCGCGGCCGTCATGGGGTTGCGGTGCCCCTCGTCGCGGATCAGGCGGTGGTTCATCGCGGCCAGCGCGGGCGCGTCGGCGGGCGTGACGCGGCGGTAGGTGATCATGGGCGTCACTGTAGATGCTCGCGAGGCGGAACCTTCAAGTCGTCGCGACGGGTGAACCCCACCGAACCCGACGGCGTACCGTCGGGATCAGTGGGCTTGTGATCGAGAGTTGTTCAAAAATGCCGCCCGAACATCATCCCTACTTCTTCGCCCCGCCCTCCACCACGTCCTTCAGCCTCTCCAGATACGGCTTCCCCGGCTCAGACTGTTTGCCGAACGTCTTGATGAACCAGATCAGCCCGCGGAAGACCAGCGGGATGCCTTGGTGCGTCATGTCGACGCACTCCTCCACGGCGGTCTGCCCCCGGCTGGCCGTGAGCGTGTAGGTCACGTCGGTGTAGGCGTCGGGCTTCGGGCCGGCGCGGTGGCGGAGCGTGAGCATCGCCGGCTCCTGGCAGGCGACGACCTCGACCTTGCCCTCGCGGTCCCGTCCGTTCATCTTGAAGATCATCGCGTAGGTCTCGCCCAGGCGGAGGGGCTCCTCCGACATCCGGTCGACGCTGACGATCTTGGGGTTCCACGCCGACATCAGCACCGGGTTGGCGATGTAGGGCCAGACGGCCTCGGGGCTGGCGCGGATGCGTACGTGTTCGCGGAGTTTCATGGGGCTGCTTGGCGTCGGGCGAAATGAGCCGAACTGGAAACCGCGTGGGAACCTTCCGGGAACCTATAGACTATCGAGAACCTTCGAGGCATCCAAAGGCTTTTACGGCCTCGGCGCAACCCATGACCACCATCGTCCCGCACGAGAGCCTGAAGCCCGAGACGCTCGACGCCCTGCTCGAGGAGTTCGTCACGCGCGACGGGGCCGTGCACGGGCACCAGGACACGCCGACCGACCGACAGATCGAGGCGGTGCGGAAGCTGTTGACGTCGGGCAAGGCGGTGATCGTCTTCGACGACGAGACGGAGAGCTGCACGATCTGCCTGACGGACGCGAAGGGGCAGCCGATCGCGGACACCCCCGGCCCCGGGAGCGGAGGCAGAGACGGAGGCGACGAGAAGCGCGGGCGCCGGAAGCGGGATGAGGACGACGACGGTCCGCCTGAGCGGCGGTTTGTGCCGGATGAGGGGTGAAATCCACGGATGCTGCAGGAAGGCCGTTTCTGGTGCCACATGTCATCGTACTCGTGACATGTGCCGGTCAACGGACGGCGTGAGGCCTTGCAGAAACCTCGGCCCGCTAGAGCACTTTGCGTTGTTACTGTCCGATCTCGCACCGCAACCCTAAGTTTGACGCTATTTGCCACCGTGTCTTTTTGCTGAGTTGCCGTTTCCCAGAACGCGGGACAGCAATGTCGCGAAGTGCTCTAACGTGGAATGTCCGTGATGCATGCGGGTCTCGGCGCCAATGGTCCAAGGGGAGCCACCACGTCCTGCCAAGACACATGTCACGAGTACGATGACATGTGGCACCAGACAAGGCCCTTCCCGCCCCGCAAAACCACCCCAAAATCCCGCCCAATCGGTTGGCGAACCCCGTATTGGCGGTATCCTTTATTCTGCGCCGTCGGCAACCTATCCTTCTGACAACGCCCGACTTGGCCCGTCTTGCAGCCGCACCATGAATGTCCCTGCCGACCCCACGCCAGAGCCCCAGACTCGGCCCAGCCGCGCCGCGGGGTGGGTCCGCGCCCGCTCCTTTCGCGAAGTCCTCCGGCTCTACCTGGTGGCGGGCGTCGTCGCGGCACTGGTCTGGGGCGGCGTCGCGGGCTATCGCAAGGTGCGGCTGGGGATGGCCGAGCGG
Organism: Planctomycetota bacterium; assembly: GCA_026386955.1. GTDB lineage: Bacteria > Planctomycetota > Phycisphaerae > Phycisphaerales > Phycisphaeraceae > JAPLMQ01. Next base: position 1,605 of record JAPLMQ010000226.1, on the reverse strand, counting down.
TCGCTGACGCGGACGATCGACGCGCGGATCGAGGCGAGCCTGGCGAGCGAGAAGGCCGCGCTGGCGCCCGAGGCCGACGACGCCCACTTCCTTCGCCGGGCCTATCTCGACCTCACCGGCGCCGGGCCGACGGTCGAGGCGGCGCGTGCGTTCTTGGCTGACCGCTCCGGCGACAAGCGCGAGCGGCTGATCAACAGCCTCGTCGACAGCCGGGCCTACGCCCACTGGCTGGCGGACCAATGGGACGCCTACCTCTTCTTCGGCAGCGGTGTGCTCAACGAGCAGATCGACACGCGCCCGATGGCCGTCTGGCTCGAGGAGCAGTTCGCCGCGAACCGCCCGTGGGACAAGATCGCCACGGAGATCCTCACCGCCACGGGCAAGCAGCACCTCGACGGGCGGGTCACGCCCTACCTCTCGGCGCGGAAGCCCGAGGAGGCGGCCGCCCTCTTCGGGCGGGCCTTCATGGGCGTCCGCCTGGGCTGCGCCCAGTGCCACGACCACCCCTACGCGCCGATCACGCACCAGGATTTCTGGCGCACGGCGGCGTTCTTCGACAAGGTGAACGTCCACACCGGCTTCGAGCAGTTCCCCAACAACGAGTTCATGCGGGCGGCCCGCGCCGTGCCCGTGGGCGCGGACGTCGACGTCTTCGAGTCGCCCGCGCCCCCGGAGCGCAAGAAGCCCGACCGCGCCCTCGACCTCGAGCCGCGCTTCCTCGACGGCAAGGCCCCGCGGATCGGCCCCCGTCAGGAGCGGAGGCAGTTCCTCGCCGCGTGGCTCACCGCGCCGGGCAACCCCTACTTCGCCAAGGCGATGGTCAACCGCATCTGGTGGCAGGTCTTCGGCGTGGGCCTTGTCACCCCGTTCGACGACCAGCGCGAGACCAACGCCCCCTCGCACCCCGAGCTGCTCAACGAGCTCGCCTCCGCCTTCGTCGCCAGCGGGTACGACGTGCGGTTCCTCACCCGCGCGATCTGCAACACCAAGCTCTACCGCCGCGAGGGCCTCTTCGACGCCGCCCCCAAGGGCAGCGCCAAGTCCTACGCGGGCGTGCCGGTGAAGGTGCTCAACCCCAAGCAGGTCTTCGAGTCGTACTGCAAGGTGATCGGCGTGGAGTCGCCCTATGGGGCCAAGACCGCCCTGCCCGGGAAGGACATCCGCTGGGATTCGCACGTCGTCCGCGAGGAGTTCGTGCGGTTCTTCGACACGCACGGCGACCCCGCGCCCTTCGCCTTCAAGCAGGGCATCCCGCAATTGCTCCGGCTGATGAACGAGCAGGAGCTCAACGCGGGGATCGACCGCGTCGCGGCGGCGCAGGTGAAGGCCGGCGCGACGCCCCGCGCGGTGGTCGAGGATTTTTACCTGCGGGTCTACGCGCGCCCGCCGCGCGAGGACGAGATGAAGCTGATGCTCGACTTCGTCGCCCGCAAGCCGGAGAATGCGGCGGAAGGCTACCGCGGCGTCCTCTGGGCGCTGCTGAATTCGACCGAGTTCTGGATTCGGAGTTGATCAGGAGTTGAATTGACCCGCGACCCCGTCAACCTGCCCCCCGTCTCCCGCCGCCGCTTCCTGCAGCTATCGGCCGCGGGCTTGGCGGCGTTG
>JAPLMQ010000238.1 GCA_026386955.1 Planctomycetota bacterium | reverse complement strand
GCCGCGCTGGGTTAGCCGGACGCGCAAGCGACGGCTTGAACCGGCCGATCAACCGAGTACGCAACGTCACACCGAGAGACCAACGCCGTCGCTTGCTCGTCCGGCTAACCCAGATTAGCGGCCTTGCGGGCGGCGCCGCATTCGGGGCACGCGCCGTCAGGCGGGCTGCCGCGGAGGTCGTAGCCGCAGGCGTGGCATTGACTCGGGATCGACTTGCGCCTGCCTTCCCTCCATAGAATCGCGGCTTCGACAAAGAAGAACAAGGCAACGGACCAGAGCGGGATCATGAACCAGCGGCCCGAATCCATCGATTCCCACAGGTGGAACCCCAATACGCCATCTCGCATGCCCGATTTGCGCAGAGACACAGGCGGTATGCAAAACAGTTCCACTGGCGGCGATGGCCTGGGCCTGAACCAGTATGCGTTCGCCACATACCAATCATTCCAATTCAACACGACACCGCCGGAAGAAACGAAAAGTTGACAGATGACGCTCTGGCCCCAATAGACGCCTCCAAATAGAGCGGAAATGGCTGATCGGCCAAAGCATCAACGTGATTGTCGCCAGCGCAAAGCACGCCCACGCCAGAATCCTCGAAATCTTCCGCTTCATGATGTCCCCCATATGTGCCTGGCCACTCGCTGGCCCACGCCGGCTGCTCTGTTAGAATACGGGACTCGCCCCATGCGCGTGCATGGGGCCGCCGCCTCTATTAAGGTCCCCACCGTGAGCACCTCCCGATCCAATGCCCCCGTCGTCGCGGTCGTCGGCTCGACCGGCGCCGTCGGCCAGGAATTCCTCAACGTCCTGGAACAGCGCGACTTCCCCTTCTCGAACCTCAAGCTGCTCGCCAGCGCCCGCAGCGCCGGCAAGACCGCGGAGTTCAAGGGCAAGAAATACACGATCGAGGAGCTCACCGAATCCAGCTTCAAGGGCGTCGACCTGGGCCTCTTCTCCGCGGGCGGCTCGATCAGCAAGAAGTTCGCGCCCATCGCCTCCGCGGCCGGCTGCACCGTGGTCGACAACTCCTCGGCCTTCCGCATGACCGACGGCGTGCCGCTGGTCGTCCCGGAAGTGAACCCCGAGGCGGTCAAGGGCATGAAGCTGGGCAAGGGCGGCATCATCGCCAACCCCAACTGCTCGACGATCATCATGCTCGTGCCCGTCACGCCGCTGCACCGGGCGGCGACGGTGAAGCGCATGATCGTGAGCACCTACCAGGCGGCGAGCGGGGCCGGGTATGCCGCGATGCAGGAGCTCGAGCAGCAGACGCGCGACGTGCTCGACGGCAAGCCCGCCCAGCCGAAGATCTTCAAGCAGCAGTACGCCTTCAACCTCTTCAGCCACAACTCCGACATGTACCCCAACGGGTACAACCAGGAGGAGATGAAGATGGTGAACGAGACGACCAAGATCTGGGGCAAGGGCGTGCCGATCTGCGCGACGTGCGTGCGCGTGCCGGTGATGCGGGCCCACGCCGAGAGCATCAACCTGACGTTCGAGAAGCCGCTGTCGGAGAAGGAGGCGGAGGAGATCCTGCGCCAGGCGCCGGGCGTCTCGATCATCAACGACCGGGCCAACAACCGCTTCCCCACGCCGCTGGACGCGTCGCACAAGGACGACGTCTACGTCGGGCGCATCCGGGCCGACCTGAGCCTCGACGGGCAGAAGGAATACGGGCTGGCGTTGTTCGTCTGCGGGGACCAGCTCCGCAAGGGGGCGGCGCTCAACGCGGTGCAGATCGCGGAGCTTTTGCTCTGAAGCCTTTGGTTTGATCGGACTTGATCGGACCGAAGACCGAGGCCTGAAGATCCACGCAATCCCAAGGGGTGGACAACTGAAATTGTCCACCCCTTCTTTTTTTTGTGCGTGTCGTGGAACCTCGTCGAATCCCGTGCGTCATTCCCATGGGGCACCTCATCCACTTAAACGGGGATCTTTATGTCATTGCGCCGCACGACTCTTTCGGGATTGATGCTTTGCGTGTCGGCCGCGCTGGCGTCGGCCGCGCCGCAAACCGCGCCTCAGGCGGAAGTCGTGACCAATCTCGAGGCCAAGCCCACGCGGCTGCTGCTCTTCAAGAACGGCGTGGGCTTGGTGGAGGCGACGGCCGACCTGCCTCCGTTCGGCGGGCGGTACCGCATCGGCCCGCTGCCCGATGCGACCTTCGGCGGGTTCTGGCTCACCGGCGGCAACGGGCGGATGCTGACCGACATCCGGGCGACGCAGGTGATGACGGCCGACCAGACGGCCGTCTCGATCCCCGACCTGATCGAGGCCAACGTGGGCAAGAACGTGCAGGTCCGCGTGGGGGACAAGTGGCGGGTGGTGCGGATCAAGGCCGTGCCGCGCCGGGGCGACGACGGCCCGAGCGAGGCCCGCGACTACGCCGCGAGTCTCTGGAGCGGGGGTGCGGCCAGCTCGTATTCGATGCCCGCGCCCGTCCGCAGCGACATCGTCCTGCTTGAGGAGGGCGACGCGGTGATGGCGCTTCCGATGGGGCAGGTGCAGGAGCTGCGCCTCCCCGCGGAGAACCCCGCGTTCAAGATCGAGCGCCCCCGGCGGGTGATGGAGTTCCAGGCGGACGGCCCGGCCGGGCCGGGAAATGGGCCGGGGACGCCGGTGCAGTTGCGCTACCTCACGCAGGGCATCGCCTGGATGCCCAGCTACACCGTCGACATCTCTCGCGAGCAGGCAGTGGTCACCTCCAAGGCGGTGATCGTCAACGACCTGGCCGACCTGGTCGACGCGCAGGTCGAGCTGGTGACGGGCTACCCGAACCTGCAGTTCACCTACGCGCCCGACGCCTTCTCGCTCCTGCCGCTCAACCAGATCCTCCAGCGGCTGCGCAACCGCCCGCGCGAGGAGGCGATGAACCTGACGTCGAACGTCCTGATGCAGCAGTCGGCGCGCTCCTACGCCGCGGAGATCCCCAGCGGCGTCGGCGTCACGCCCGTGCCGGGGCAGGCGAGCGAGGACATGAGCTTCCGCCCGCTCAAGGGCGTCACGCTCAATAAGGGCGAGCGCGGCTACTACCCGCTCTTCGCCGCGCCCGTCGCGTTCGAGCACCTCTTCACGTGGGACGTGCCCGACCTGGTCTTCGACGAGCGCGGGCAATACGGGCAGGCCCCGCCGCCCACGCCCCCGGTCTGGCACGCGCTGGGGCTCAACAACAGCACGACGCAGGCGTGGACCACCGGGGCGGCGACGGTGATGAAGGACGGGCGCATCCTGGGGCAGGACACGCTGAGCTACACCTCGCCGCAGTGCAAGACGGAGCTGCGGGTGACGCAGGCGCTCTCGATCGCGCCCGACGCCACGGAGACGGAGATCGAGCGCAAGCGGGCGGCGGCGACGTTCTTCAACGGCGTGCACGACCTGGTGACGATCCAAGGCGAGCTGAGCCTGGTGAACCTGCGCGACAAGCCGGTGAACGTGCGCATCACCAAGGTGGTCACGGGCGAGCTGATGGACGGGCCGAACAAGCCGGAGACGACGAAGCTGGTGCGCGGGCTGCGCACGGTGAACCCGCGGACGCAGATGCAATGGAAGGTGGAGGTCGCCCCGGGCGCGGAGAAGGCGGTGAAGATCGTCTACAAGTACCAGGTGTATGTGAGGAATTGAGGGGGCGTCGCGCGGACGGCGTGTCTTGTCAGCCGGAAGCGCAAGCGACGGGACGGGGGTGCCTCAATTCACGACCCCGAAAGAATCACAATGATCGCGCCCGATGTCGACATGGTCTCGACGCGGAAGACGTTCGTAATCTCGGGCTCGGCGGTGGATTGATCGACCCCGGTCCCGTCGCTTGCGCTTCCGGCTAACAAGACGGGCATTCGCGCGGGGCCTCACGCCACCTTGGTCGCGGCCGCCGCGGGGACGGCGGGCTTGACCTTGGGCGTGAAGATGTGGACGCAGTTGCGGCCGGAGGCCTTCGCGGCGTAGACGCCCTGGTCGGCGGCCTTCACGAGCTGCTCGGCGCGGGCGAAGACGGTGCCGTCGAAGGTCGCCACGCCGATGCTCGCGGTCACGCTCAAGGTCTCGTTCTTGTCGGAGATGACCTTGGCATCCTGGATCGCCTTGCGGGTCAGCTCGGCCTGCTTGGCGGCGGTCATGCGGTCGGTCGCGGGGAGGACGACGGCGAACTCCTCGCCGCCGTAGCGGGCGACCAGGCAGGGCTGGGGCGAGACCTTGCGGAGGACGCTGGAGACCTCCATCAGCACGCGGTCGCCGGTCTGGTGGCCATAGGTGTCGTTGAATTTCTTGAAGTGGTCGGTGTCGAGGAAGAGGACGCTCAGGTGCTTGCCGCTGGTGCGGGCGAGGGCGAACTCGGCCTCGATGTATTCGTTGAACCGGCGGCGGTTGGCGGCCCCGGTGAGCGAGTCGGTCACGGCCTGCTCGGCGAGGTGCTTGTTCTCCTTCTCGAGCACGTTGGCCTGCACCTGCTGCTGCAGGTTGAGCTGCGAGAGGGCCTCGTTGGCGCGGGAGAGGATCTCGTCGGCGTCGTCGGGCCCGGTCTCGGGCAGCTCGCACAGCCGGCGCATCTCCTGGCTGGCCTTGTTGATCCCCGCGAGGAGCTGCTCGGCGGAGTCGCGCGGGAGGTTGAACCACTCGGTCGCGAGTTGATAGAACTTCTCGAGCGCCTCGGCGGCGTTGGGCACGACGAAGATGTCGGCCGCACGCCCCGAGAGCGAGACGACCTTCACCAGCGGCGCGAGCTCGCCGGTGATGTTGCCCGCGTTCTCGTGGAAGCGGATCGGCTTGCAGAGGATCGGGGGCAGGTTCCACTTCTCGGCGAGGGCGGCGCCGACCTGGCCGTGGTCGCAGTCGAAGACCTCGGTCTCCAGCGGGGCGAGCGCGCGGTGGTCGGACCCGGCCTTGTTGGTGACCGCCTGGTACTCCGCGCCCAGCGTCTGGTTCATCGCCAGCATGCCCAGGTCCTGCAGGAGCCCGCCGAGGAAGGCCTCCTCCTGCTGCACCACGCCGACCTGGCGCGCGAGCAGCCGGGCGGCGACCGCGCTGTAAAGGCTGCGCTTCCAGAAGAGGGCGTGGTCGAAGCCCTCGCCCCCGCTGTCCTTGAGGTTGGTCACCAGGCAGAAGCCCAGCGCGAGGGTCTTGACGGCGTTGAGCCCCAGGACGACCAGCGCGTGGCTGATGGTGCTGATCGCGGACTGCTGCCCGTAGAAGCTGGAGTTGACGGTCTTGAGGATCTTGGAGGAGAGCGCGGGATCGTGGCTGATCGTGTGCGCGATCTGCTTGATGTTGACGTCTTTTTGATGGACAAGGTCGATGACTTCGAGCGCGATAGTCGGGAGGCTTGGCAACCTCGGCGAACGAAGCACCTTTTCAATGATCTTCTGGTTCATCCGTCCCTCTGCCCCGCGCGGACCACAGGTCTGCACAAATCGATGTCGCCCGGAAGCGAACCGCACCCACCGTGAGCTTCGCCATGAATTCATCGTCCATACGCAACGGGGCCTTGATGCGATTGGAAAGGTATTTCAACCGGGGAAACCCCGATGGAAAGGCCGAAATCAAGGGTTTTGGGGACGATAACCTCGGCGCGGGAAATGATTATCGCCACGG
>JAPLMQ010000029.1 GCA_026386955.1 Planctomycetota bacterium | reverse complement strand
GGCCGACAACAACATGCAGGTCCCGCTCGATGATTCGGGGCTGACGGACGAGAAGCCCGCGCTTCCGGGGGGCGCGGGCGGGGGCGGGGCGGGGGCGGGGATGAAGGGGTTGAACTTCGACTTGGAGGAAGACCCGTCGATCGAGAAGCTGGGCCACTCGGTCAACCGTCTCGCGTGCGACCGGGTGGAGATCGCCGCGGTCCGGCTGCTGCAGGCGGTGGTCGCGGGCGTCGACGTCGACAAGAGCCATTACTACCCCGACGAGACGGTGAAGGCCGTCGCGCACCTGGCGGGGGCGATCGATGGCTCGGGCGGGACGTACAAGCTGGTGGCCGACGACATCGTCGAGGCCGACACGGCCAGGCGCGTCTTCAGCAAGGAGGTCACGCTCGGGCCCGGGCAGAAGGTCGATGTCGCCTTCGAGTATCCGCTCGCCGAGGGGAAGGTTCCCGCGACGGAGTTCGGGCACCAGATCCGCTGCGCGCTGCTGAAGGACGAGAAGGAGGTGCACGACGCGTCGGAGGTCTTCGGCGTCAGCGCCAACGTCTACCGCATCGGCATCTACTGCAACGACGCCAGCGGGCAGGACAAGTCGATCGTCACGCGCGAGAGCGTCCGGGCCGGGATGGAGGAGAACAAGAAAAACTACGGCAACTGGTTCGAGCAGTTCGCCTGGGCCCCGTGCACCTTCTCGAACATGACGCCCAAGACCGAGGATTGGTACTCCGGGCAGGCGCAGTACCACGGGACCAAGACCGGCTTCCGCATCATGATCGAGGAGGCCCACCGCGTGGGCATCAAGGCGCTGACGTACGGGCACCAGGGGGGCGGGGGCATCGCCGCGCTGGAGAACTACCAGCGCCATCCGGAGATCTTCGCGAGCGGCTACGACGGCAGCGGGCTCTACAACTCCTTCCTCATGGACCGGGCCTACTTCAACGAGTACGACTTCTCCGATGTGCCCGACGTGACGGGCAAGGGCAAGTGGCACTACTGGAACTGCATCTGGATGGGCAGCGGCTCATCGGCGTTCGACTGGGGCGTCAACGAGCTGATCGGGTCGACCGAGATGTTCGGGTGGGACGGCGTGCGCTGGGACGCCGCGATCGGCCCGGCCGCGGAGATCAGGAAGCGCCTGCTGGCGAAGTACCCGCGCTACGTCTTCGGCTACAACATCCTGCAGGCGAACGCGAAGATCTACCTCCCGCCCGCGCGCGACACCGCCGAGTTCCACGAGTCGGCCCGCGACCACGGCATGATGATGGACGAGACGGTCCGCAACTACTGGACCGGCAGCGCCGTCCGCGACTTCTACCAGGCGATGGGCCTCGAGGGCGACTACATCAAGCGCATCGGGGGCGTGCCGCTGATCATCCCCTTCGGCGGGACCAACCAGGACAACACCTTCATCACGCTCTCGGCCCTCGCGGCGGGCGAGCGCAACTACGCGATGCTCGGGGGCGGCTACCCCTACGGCCCGCTCGCGCGCTTCGTCACCCGCTACTCGGCCTTCATCTGGGACGACACCGCCCGCATCGCCGACACGGGAAGCGTCGTGCAGGTCAAGGTCGGGCGCGGGCCCAAGGGGGCGGCCCCGTGGCACGACTACACCACCTGGCTGCGCAAGCTGCCCAACGGGCATCAGCAGGTGCTGGTGAACCTCATCAACCCGCCTCATTACGCGCAGTACTCCGACCGCGTGCAGCCTCCGCCGTCGACTCTGAATGACGTCGCGCTGACGGTGCCCACGCCCGCGGGGGCGAAGCTGGTGCGGGCGATGCACATTTCGCCCGACATGCGCGAGGGGCTCGTCGACCTCGAGGCCAAGATCGACGGCGCGAGCGGCACGGTGACGCTCCCGCGCCTCCGGCTGTGGAGCATCGTCGCGCTGGAGTACGCCCCGGCGGACGGGAAGGGCGAGCTGGCCTACCCCGCCTTCAAGCTCACCACGCCGCTGGAGGACGCCAAGGCCTACATGGCGAACGAGGAGAAGGAGAAGCTCGCGAAGAAGCAGGCCGAGCAGCGCACGGAGGCGGGACTTGAGAAGGCGGCGGCGACGCAGAAGGGCGTGCACTTCTCCCAGGACTTCAAGAACAGCTACAACGTCGACGCCGCCGCGGGCAAGGCGCTGGTCATGCCCGACGACCTCTCGGTCCGCCGCAACGGCACGCTCGACGTGCTGCACTGCCACGGGCTCTTCGCCTGGCTCGACCCGGTGGAGAACGCGATGGGGCTCATCGGCGGCGGGCGCTACGCCACCGCCTGGTCGAGTAACGAGGGGCTCGAGGGCCCCCCCCGCGGGCTCGCGGGGCTGCTGCCGTACGACGCGATCGTGCTCGACAACGTCCACGCCAGCGCCCTGGGCCACGCCGGGCGGGCGATGATCAACGAGTACGTCAAGGCGGGCGGGGGGCTGGTGGTCTTCGCGGGGATGGACAACCTCTCGATGGGCATGGACCGCAACACCGCCCTGGATGAGCTGCTGCCCGTGACGATCGTCAGCCGCGAGAACACGGTGCGCGACGACAAGGGGCTGCCCTTCGCGCCGGCGAAGGAGGGCTTCTTCCCCGCGGCGACCAAGTGGGCCAAGGCGCCCAAGGTCTTCTGCCTCGACGCCTCGCCGCTCAAGCAGGGCGTGGAGGTGCTCGCGAAGGCGGGCGACCGCCCGGTGATCGTCAGCCACCGCGTGGGCAAGGGGCGCGTGGTGGTGCTGCTGATGGAGCCGATCGGGAATTACGCCGAGGGGCTGCTGCCGTATTGGAAATGGTCGGATTGGCCGCGGGTGATCGGGGCGTGTTTGCAATACGCGGCCGGGGACTTCAAGTCGGTCGACCCGCCCAAGGTCCTGGCACGCAAGCTCGACCCCAAGGAGCAGGACCCCGCGAGCCTGCTGATCGAGGCGGCGATGATCAGCGACCCGGCGGCCTTCACCAAGAAGCTCAAGAGCGCGCAGAAGAATTTGGTCGACGCCTCGACCGCCCGCGCGATCATGACCGCGGCCCTCGACAACGCCGACAAGGTCGACGACCAAAACGTCTTCGAGGAGATCGGCGACGCCGCGGGGCCGTTCCTCGACGCCTCGTTCGCCCCGCTGGCGACGAAGCTGGTGACGTCGCAGCACCTGCCGCTCCGCCGGGCGGGCTATCAGGTGCTCGGGCTCGCCGGCGACCAGGCCTCGCGCCCGCGGCTGGAGGTCGCGCTCGAGCGCGAGAGGGACCGCAAGAGCCATCGGGAGATCCTCATCGCGATCGGCCGGCTGAAGTCCTCCGAATCCATCCCCGCGGTCAGGCGCTACTTCGAGAAGGGCTCGGAGCAACTGCTCGCGCTGGGCGTCCTCAAGCGCCTGGGCGACCCCGACACGATCACCGAAGGGGCGAACCTCTACGCCCGCTCGACGCGGCAGTTGCTCGGCAACTACGGGAGCTACATCGCCCAGTGGTGGGCCTTCTCGCGCTTCGCGGGGCGGATGACGCCCGGGAAGAGGCGCGAGGCGCTCGCGGTGATCAACGCGACCGAGGGGATGATGGAGCGGCTGAGCTTCGACACGCGCTACTTCGCCGACAGCTTGAGCCCGCTCTCCGACGCCGAGGTGGCGGCGATGACCGAGTTCCTGCGCACGACGGAGAGCCGGACGGGGGCGACCTTGGCCTACGTCACCTGTGGCCACCTGACCGAGGCGCGGGCGGAGGCCTTCCGCCGCGGTTTGGCCGACGCGAAGCAGGCGCAGCTGCGGACCATGTCAGAGTGAGGCGGAGTGAGGCGGGGGGAACCATGACCCGGGCAGGCGGAACCATGAAGATCGCCGCATCGTCGTGCAGTTGGTGGCATCACACGCTCGAGGAGGGCGTCGCCCTGGCCCAGCAGGCGGGCTTCACCGCTTATGAGCCGTTGATGTTCCCCGACGAGGTCTTTCCGCTGCACGGGAACCTGCTGCGCACCACGCCCGCGGAGCTGGGCGCGTTGATGTCGCGCCACGGGATGGCCTTGGCGGCGCTGCACGTCGCCGCCATCCCCACCACCCCGCCCGCGCGCCGGCAGGCCTGCGTCGACTACGTCCTCCGCGCCATCGACGTGGCGGGCGAGACGGGGTGCGGCCTGGTCGTCTTCGGCGGCCCGGACCGCGCCCGCGAGCCCTTCATCCCGTTCCTCCACGCCTTGGAGCGGATCGTCCCCCGCCTCGAAGGCACGTCGGTGCGAGTCGCCCTCGAGAACCACGCGGGCAACTGGATCCAATTCATCCAGGACTACGAGCACATCTTCGACTTCATCGACTCCCCGGCCCTGGGCATCACGCTCGACACCGGCCACTTCACCGCCTCGGGCGTCGACCCCGAAGCCGTCGCCCGCCGCTTCGGCCCCAAGATTTTCCACGTGCACGTCAAGGACCACATCGGCGGCCGATCGGTCCCGCTGGGCACGGGCGAGACGAACAACCTCGGCGCCGTCCGCGCCCTCAAGGCGGGCGGGTACGCGGGCTATCTCAGCCAGGAGATCGAGTGCGGCCGGGGGCCCGAAGCCGACCGCGCCGCCGCCGACGGCATCCATTACATGCGCAGGCTGCTTGATGCCTGAGCTTGATGCATGACCGGAGGTCGGGCAACATTCGGCGGCTGCGCCCTCCGACGCATCCGCCCCGGCCTTCCGAATTTCGGCGCCCACCCCATCGAGCCCTCCCCATGAATGAAGTGTCGATCGGCTTCGTCGGCTGCGGGAGCCACGCGACGAACAACCTCTACCCGATGCTCCGCTACGCCCGCTGCCGGCTGCAGGCGGTCTGCGACCTCCAGCCGGAACTGGCCGAGCGCAACGCCCGCATCTTCGGCGCCAAGGCCCACTACACCGACGTCGACCGCATGCTCGGCTCCGAGCGGCTCGACGCGGTGATGGTCGTCGGCCCCAGCGAGCTGCATCACCGCGTGGGGCTCAAAGCCCTCGCCCGCGGACTGCCGGTCTTCGTCGAGAAGCCGCCCGCGCCCGACCTGGCCCGCACCCGCGAGCTCATCGACGCCGCCCGGGCCAACAAGACCTTCCTCATGACCGGCTTCATGAAGCGCCACGGCATGGCCTACGCCAAGGCCCGGGCCATGATCCGCTCGGGCGAGTTCGTCCCCGCGATGGGCTTCTTCCGCTACGGCCACTGGGCGATGACCGACCTGCGCGGGATGCTCGGCGGGATGTGCATCCACCCCATCGACCTGGCGCTGAGCCTCATGGGCGAGCCGGTGCGCGTGCATTCGCAGATGCTGCGCAGCGCGCGGGCGACCTCGCTGGCGGTCACGCTCCGCTTCGCCTCGGGCACGATCGCGCAGCTGATGCTCGACGCGTCGCAGCCGCGGATCCAGGAACACGTGGTGCTCTCGGGCTCGATGGACGGGGGCAACGCGATGATCGTGGTCGACAACGTGCAGCAGATGGAGGTGCACCGCCAGGGGCGCAACGGGATCGACCTGCTCGCCCCGACCCTGCCGGAGGTCGCGCCCGAGTTCGACTTGGAGGACATCCACGTCTGGCGGCCGGATTACGGCATCCCCAACATGGGGCAGACGCGCCACTTCTTCCAGGGCTTCGCGGGCGAGGTGCGGGAGTTCGTGAATGCGGTGCTGGAGCGCCGCGAGCCCGACCCCGGCCACGCCGACGCCATCAACGCCATGCGCGTGATCGAGGCCATCGCCGCCCGGCCCGACGGCGAGACCGACCTGACCACGTTTTCGTGACGGAAACCGAAACAGAAACCGCCGGCGATCCTTTTCTTCGCCGGACAACCGAATCCTGGAGCCACCATGTCCAACGCACTCCTCCGCATCCGTGCCGCCATGCCTCTGTTCGCGGCCGCGATCGCCGCCGTCCTGGCCTCATCAATGGCGTTCGCCCAAGCCGCCCCCGCCCCCGCCCCCGGAACCGCCACCGCCCCCGCGGCGAAGATCCGCGTCGCCTGCATGGGCGACAGCATCACCGCGGGCGGATACCCGGCCATCCTGGGCAAGATGCTGGGCGACCAATACAACGTCAAGAACTTCGGCATCAGCGGCATGACGCTCATGAAGGCGGGCGACCGCCCCTATTGGACCACTGGCCAGATCGGCTTCGCCAAGACCTTCGACCCGCAGATCGTCACCATCATGCTGGGCACCAACGACGCCAAGCCGCAGAACTGGAACGACCAGAAGAAGGGGACGTTCCTCCCGGACTACGAGGCCCTCATCGCCGAGGCCCGCGCGATGCCCAGCCACCCGCGGGTCTACGTGATGATCCCCGTGCCGGTCTTCCCGCCCGGAGCCTTCGGCATCAACGGCAAGGTGCTGCGGGAGGAGATCACGCCCGTGGTCCTCAAGGCCGCGGAGGAGACGAAGGCCGACGTCATCGACCTCTACACGCCGCTGCTGAAGATCCCCGACGCCTTCCCCGACCGCGTGCACCCCAACCGGTTCGGCTCCGAGCGTATCGCCGCGGCGATCTACAGCGCCATGACCGGAGCTCCGTTGATCGAGGCCGCCGCGCCGACGTTCACGGAGGAGTTGATGGTCGAGATCGTGGCGGCCAACAAGGACGCGGTCCACTACACCCTCGACGGCAGCGAGCCGACGAAGGACTCGCCCCGCTTCGCCGAGCCGTTCAAGATCACGGGGACGACGACGGTGAAGGCCCTGGGCGTCGGCGACGCGCCGAGTCGGGTGGCGGTGGCTGTGTTCCAGAAGGTGGCCCCCAAGCCCGCCGCGACGGCCCCCGCGACCTCGCCGGCTGGCCGCTGAGAAGGCGTGCGCACGCCGTGAATGCGGGGCAATCCCGCTGGACCTGCCGTGCCGTCGGGGGTTATCCAATATGCTCGCAGTCGCTGGCAACGACCAAAGAAAAACGCCGGCGTCCTTGGAGGACACCGGCGTTCATCAAGAGCGGGTGAAGGGACTTGAACCCTCGACATTCACGTTGGCAAGCGAGCCAGGGATCGCGGAAACACCGGGAATTAAGCATGAATTCGTGATTGCGACGGACGGCGCGCAGCATCGGGCGCAGCATGGAAGATCAATCAGCCTGGTTGCGATCGGCGGGAGGCTCATTTTTGGTTCATCCGGCTAGGCCCTGTCTCAAAATAGCAGCCGCAGGTGCCGGCGGATGATGGCCAACTGCAGCATGCCGTGGAAGTTCACGGCCAGCTTCTCGAACCGTGTGCCCACGCGTCGGCTTTCCTTGAGCCAGCCCACGCACTGCTCCACCACGCAGCGGCCGCGATACGCCGCCTTGTCGAACTTCACCCGCCCGTCGTGCCGGGCCTTCTCGTTCTCCTTGTGGGGGATCACCGGCCGGACGCCCTGGGCCTTGAGCCACTCCCGCACCCGCACCACCTGTAGCCCTTGTCGCCAGCGAGCTTGCGGGGCTTGCCGCGGCGCCCGCGCCGCTTGCGCCGCCGGCCCACCGGCCGCGCCGTCGCCTGCCCGATCACCGACTCGGCCCGCGTCGAGTCGTGCGTCTGCCCGGCCGTCACTTCGACCGCGAGCGGAGTTCCCTTGCCGTCAGTGACCACGTGGAACTTCGATCCAAACCCGCCTCGCGAGCGGACCACCCCCGGGGGGCGTGGTCCGCGGGCTCGTCGGGGTGCCGCTCGAGGCTCTTTTGTCGGCGCCGGCCGCGGCGCGCGAGGTCCGGACGTTGGCGCCGCCAACGCACCAGAGCTCCCAGTTGATCAGGCCTCGCTCGTCGAGCTTGATCTGCAACGCGTCGATGATCTTGGCGAACACGCCGGCCTTGCGCCAGCGGAAGAAGCGGCCGTACACGCTCTGCCAGCGGCCGAATCGCTCGGGCATGTCGCGCCAGGGGGCTCCGGTGGCCAAGACCCAGAAGTCGCCGTTGAGCATCACGCGCGGATCGCGGGGCGGGCGTCCGGTCTTGCTCTTGCGCGGCCGCGACGAACGCAGCAGCGGATCGACCAGTTCCCATTGCTCGTCCGACAATTCGTGGCGTCGCATCGCCCAGGGCCGCCGTGCCGTGGCCGGCATGGAGGTTCATCGGCTTGATTGGGGATTTTGAGACAGAGCCTAGCATGAGGTCAAGACCTCGCTCAATTCCCCCACGCCGCCCGAACAAGTGAAGGCTTTGCTCAGGCCGTTGAAGACCAACTTGGGACGACACAGACCCGCCCCCACACTCATCCTGCAACTGCTGGGCAGCACGCTGGTCAATGACCGTCTTCTTGCCGATGAACCCAAGCCCCGCCGAAGTTGCCCTGACCTGCCCCCGATTTATGGTCCACTCGATGTGAGAGTCGGGGTTTGATTCCTGCGTGTGCCCGTGCGGTGGAAGGAGGGCGAGTACTCTCGTCCGACTGGGACCGCACGGGCACACGTCGCCGCGTACGCCGCCGGGGCCTGATACCCCAGCGACGAATGCGGCCGACGGCGTCTGGAAGGTGCACCACGAAGGCCTGCGCCAATTCCCCATGGGCCTTCCTGGAAATCACCGAGGAAATAGGGCACACTCTGCCCTTGGAACAGTTGGCCAAGCCGGTCCCGTTCCAGGCTGGGCAGTCGAGACGGCGATCGAGGAATGAAAAGATTTCCCATGCATCGTCGCCGACACTTCTCCGCCGCGCTTGCATGGCTCGGGCTCTGGCTGATGTCGGCGAGTTGCCTCGCGGCGCCAGCGGTCACCCAAGTGCCACGGGCCAAGGACCATGACGATTCGGTCGCACGGCAGCGACGGTCCGCCGATACGGTCTACCTGCGCGACCTGGCCGAAGGCGACGATGGCCGATTGTTTGCCGGGAACCTCAACGCTCCCGCGGGGCGCCATCGCCTGCACGCCTCGATGGCGCTGCACCCCTTGGGCAATCTGACGACCTCGTGGCTCTCGATCAGGCTGCGGGTCGGCGCCCAGGAACGGGTCTTCAATGTGCTCGCCTTTGGCGCGGCGGACGAGTTCTCCGACCTGGCGATGGACTTCACCACCCCCCCCGGAGGCGGGGACACCCCCGTCACCATCGACTGGTCCTTTGAAGGCAAG
This sequence comes from Planctomycetota bacterium, assembly GCA_026386955.1. Classification (GTDB taxonomy): domain Bacteria; phylum Planctomycetota; class Phycisphaerae; order Phycisphaerales; family Phycisphaeraceae; genus JAPLMQ01. Next base: position 6,986 of record JAPLMQ010000029.1, on the reverse strand, counting down.
GGATCTTCGATCGCCCGGGCCAAGTCGACCTTGGTGCCGCAGGGCCCGGGCGAGGATGTGGCCAAGGGCAATGGCGGGGACGCGTTCGAGCTGGACGACCGGGACGATCGCCAGCCCCTGGCGCGAGCCAAGGGCATCGGCAGTTGCCTCATGCTCCGCGACGTGCACGCCGAGCCGCTCTCCCCGGTGGCGGTCGAACGGGTTCGCACCGGCAAGATCACCTACAAGCGCGGCGAGCAGGGCCAAGGGACGCTCGAACTCCGGAACACCTCGCGGACGCCTCAGACCGTCTCGCTGGTGACGGAGATCGAGAGCGGGCTCGACCGGAAACGGCCCATCCGCACCGAAACCATCGACGTCCCCGCCGGCCAGACGGTCCCGTGGAAAGGCGACTTCGCCACGGAGGCGCTCGCCTGGGGCTGCGGCTTCCATGTCACGGCGACCGTGGCGGGCTTCCCGGCGGAAGGGCAGTGTGCGATCTTCTCCGTGCCCGACCATTTCTGGGACGTGGCCATCATGGCGACCTGCCCGGCTCAGATGACGCGGGACTTCGGCACGATGGATGCGGCACGCCAGGCGGCGGCCGGACTGAAGGCCCAGGGGTTCAACGGGTTCGAAGCCTATTTCTGGGCCCCTTGCGACTTTCTTGACTACACGCCCCGGACGGAGCGGTTCTTCAGCGGCCAGACGGCCTATTGCCAGACCGTCACCGGCACACGGAACCTGATCGCGGCCTGCCACGAACTGGGCATCGCCGCCACGTTCTACGCCAACCTCTGGGGCGGCAGCGGCGAACCGGCCTTCGAGGCGATGCGGAGCCACCCCGACTGGTTCGGAAGCGCCAACTTCCACACCGGCGCCCTGGACGACGCCTCGCTGATGACGGCCGGCATCATCCGCGGACCCGGGCACAAGGTCTGGAGCTACAACCAGATCAACGACAAGGCCGGGATGGGCGTGTTCGACCTCCACGTCGAGCAGATCCTGGGCACGCGGAAGATGTTCGGCTGGGATGGCATCCGCTACGACAGCTATTACAGCGCTCCCTGGACCATCGCGGCCATGACCCATATCCGGGAGCGCGTCGGGAAAGAGACGCCCGAGTTCCTCTTCGGCTACAACGCGTTCGCGGACGCCGAGGACCGCGCCGGCGCGATGGACTCCCTGGCCGGGGGCATGATCATGGCCGAGGGCCTGCGTGTGGGCACGGGCTCCCGAGTGGTCGACCTGCTCCAAGGGTTGAACGCGTGGCGCAACATCGGTTGGCCGCACCGCGCCGCCATCGGGCCGCTCTACGGATTCACCGCCGGGGGCGACAACAAGAAGAGCCTCCCGCCCACGCCGCTCGACCACATCCTAATGTCCTCGACCCTGATCGCCGCCGGGGCGCATCCCTATTACAACCGGATGGAGAGCGCGATCGGCGACCACCCCGGCTTCGCCCTTCGCTACGCGGAGCTCGTCTACAACACCGCGATGCGCCTCCCGCGCGACCCGGACAGCGTCGTCGTGCTGCCTAAGGGGATCGAACCGCTGGCGTGGAGGCAGCTTGTCCGCGTCGCATCGCTGGGCGACGGCCACCAGCGGCTGGTCCTCCACCTGATCAATGCCCCGGAGACCTACACTCTGGGCACGCTTGAGATGGGACATCCGGCGCCGCTGCGGAACGTGGCGCTGCGATTCAGCTTGCCGCAAGGCGCCAAGGTCAACGGAGCCTGGCTGCTCCAGGCGGTTCCGACCGCCGCGCACCAGCCTTTGCCCTTCACGACCGAAGGGCAGACGATCTGCGTGACCTTGCCGGAGATTCGCTTCTACGGCATCGTGGTCCTTGACTTCGCGTCCGCCACACCCGTGCCGGAAAGCACCGAGCCCGGATCCAAGAAATAGTCCCATGCCCATCCGCTCCTCCATTGTGCTGCATGCGGTGGTGTTCCTGATCACAGCGGTGGTCGGGGCAGGGGTTCGTGCCGCGGAGCCGACGGCCAAGGCGCCGGCGCTCCCCGACAAGGAGACGCCGCTGGATTGGGTCTATCCACCGCCGCAACCATTGAGGGTGCATGTGGTGCGCGGCCTGTGGTCCCGGGAGTATCGACTGGAGGAAGCGATGGCCCTGGCCGGCGCCGGAGTCATCACGGAGAGCTGGCACACCCAGGGCATGGGGTTTGGCTATGTGGGCGGGTGGGACGCCAATTCGGGCGGCGGTGTGCCCGAGTTTCCGGAAGCCGCGGAGGACCTGCTGGCCAACCACGTCCTGATCCTCTGCAACGTCAACGCCAAGGCGTTCACGGCCCGTCAGCAGCAACTGCTCAAGGAGTTCGTGGAAAATGGCGGGGCCGTCCTGTTCCTCGGCGGCCGCTTCGCCTTCGGCAGCCAGTGGAGCCGCACGCCCCTGGCGGACATCGCCCCGGTCACGTTCGTGGAACAGGGGTTTGACCTCAAGCATGCAGAGCAAGGCCTGCCGATGAGCCCGGGGCCCGACCGGCTGGCCGAGAATCGCTCGCCCCTGGCCTGGGACAAGGCGCCGCGCGTGTTCTGGCACCACGACGTCGAGCCCAAGCCTGGGAGCAAAGTGACGGTCTTGGCGGACGGCCATCCGCTTCTGATCGCCGGGACCTTTGGCAAGGGCCGGGTGGCGCTCTTCGCAGGCAGCGTCATGGGTGACCCGCCGTCGGGCGCCTTGGCCCTTTGGCAATGGGACGATTGGCCGCGGGTTCTGTCGGAGACCTTGACTTGGTTGGCCAAGCCACGCGACCAGCTCAACGGCTTGCTGAGTCCTGCCCTGCGCCAGCGGTTGACCACTACTCTGGCGACCCTCGACCCCTTGGCGGAAGGCGACGAGGCCCAGGCATCGCTGGCCGCCATCGAACCACTGCTCTTGCGAGCGGGGAAGCTCTGTCGCGATCAGGCCACGATCGAATCCATCCTCAAGGCCATCGCTGCCGGAGACGCGGACCTCTCGCCGGCGCTGGCGGAGTTCCTTGGACGCCGCGCCGAGGCGTTTCCCCCTGAGCAGGCCGCGAACCTCGCCTCCAAGCTGCTCGCCTCGGGGAAGCCGGCCAAAACCGCCCTGGGCCTGCGCCTCCTGGCGGCAGGCCGGGGCGCCGGTGCGGTGGACACGCTCTTGGGGTTCCTGGCCAGCGGCGAGGTGGCGAGGGCCGCCAAAGCCCCCGCCGCGGACGCGGATGCCTCACTGGCCGGCGGCACGTCGGCCGCACCGCCGGCGTCCCGGGACGCCGAGGCCGCGATGATTCGCCTGGCCGCGATGAAGGGCCTCGCCTGGCTCGGCGATGCCAAGGCCGCCCCCGCGCTCCACAAGATGATCCAAACCACGGAGCCCAACGGACGATTCGAACCCGTCTCCGCCAACCAGGGCGTCGAGGCGTACACGATCACGACCGCGACACGACTCTATCAAACGAATCTTCTGGCGGCCCTGGCGTGCGGCGATGCCACCGCCGCCGCCCCGCTGGCCGATGCCCTCCTTGGGAATGTCTATGTCGCCTCGCGCGCCCGCAGTGGGTACAACGGCCCCAAGGAGGCAAAGGGCAGCGTCGAAGCCGCCCTGCCATACATCCTAGCGTGGGAAGTCGAGCTGAATTCCATGGTCCGAGCATGTCCGGTGGAACGCCTGGCGCCCCTGGCCCCGGCGCTGGCGGGAGCGAGCGACATTCGCATCGCACCCAGCGCATGTGCGGCGTTCGGCGGCCGCATCCTGAACCCCCAGCTCAAGGCGACTCTTCAAGCCAGCAAGGTCAAGGCTGTCTCTGCGCTGGCAGCGCCCGATTCTCCAAGCGAGTAGTCCTGCGAACCGATCAGACGCGCCGGCCAAGAATCACGCCTCGAGGGATCGCCCCGTCGATTGGGGAGGAACGCTCAATCGCAGCGTGAAGGATCCCTCGCGGGAAATGCGGGGATGCGAGGCGCCCCCCGACCCTCGTTCTCCCACGCCACCGGCACGATCACGCCGCTGGTGAAGATTCCCGTCTACGACGTGTTCAACGTGAACGTCACGCGCTTGGGCAGGCTTGTCGCGGTCAACGGCTTTGGCGTGTTCTACCGCTTCGACATCGCCACCGGCGCGCTCGAGGCGTCACGGCTCATGCCCACGGGGAGCTTTGGCGACGCGCTGGCGGTCTGTCAGATCGACGAGGACCGTATCATCGGCACGCCCTACGTCAGTTCGCGGTTCTGGGAACTCAACATCCGCACCGGCAACGCCGTTGCGCCTCACGCTGTATTCACCGCGTTTCCCGCAACTTGCTGGGATCGAACTCTCCGCCCAACCACCGGAGTCAGCACGGATGGCCAGATATTTCCAACCTCACGAGGTCACGCAGTTCGTCGAAATGGGCTACGTCGTCGCCCCGGCCATCATTCCGCCGGACGTGGTCGCCGGCTGTCGCCGCGCGATGTGGGAGAAGATTGGCATGCGCGAAGACGATCCCTCGACCTGGCCCGCGCACCCCGTCGGCGTCTATCCGCAGGCCCACGAAACCACACTCCCGTGCCGGTCGCCGGCGGTGGACGCGCTGGTTGAACAACTCGTGGGCCCGCACTTCGTTCGCGGCACCGGCTACTGGCCCGTGCTGAGTTTCCCGCGCCCCGGCCCGCGCCAGTGGCGGGCGTTCCCCGGCGAGCATGTCGACGGCCACCCCGACCGGTGCATCTACCCCACCGACCGACTGCTGATCATCCTTTGTTATCTCACCGACACCGAAGCGCATGGCGGCCCGCTGGCTGTCCGCCCCGGCTCGCACATGGACATCTTCCACCACCACCGCCGCGCCGGCCGCCACCACATCCCGCACGAGCTCATGCTCGAGGTTCCCTTCCGACACGAACTCCAGCCGATCCCCGGCCGCGCCGGCGACGTCGTTTTCCTGCACTACATGACGTCGCATTCATCGAGTTGGAACCACGCCGACCACGTCCGCGTCGGCCTCAATGCGAACGCCAACGTCCACCCGCAGTACCCCTACCGGCCCCGCACCGGCCCGCCCCAACCCGGCTGGACCCCGCTCGACATCAGCCTGCGAACCGATCGGGAGAATTGACCGCGTCAGGACCACCGGGCAAGGGCCGCCGGGCGCCGATTGAACCACCGCCCTGTCGCCGTCGGCGCCGCATCGTTGGCACGATGCTTGCAGGGCCGGGCTTATCAACGTGCGAAGTTGGTGCCGATCACCGCTTCGGTTCCTGCCCGAGCCTTCGACGCCGGCGGCGACGATTCAACCGCGCTCGACCAGCGTCGGGCGGTAGACTGCTTCGTCGTGGCTCGCGACAGTCGCGGGCCGAGAGTCAACTGAATCCCAAATCGGGAACCTCGGCGGGAGACCAGCGCCATGCCTGCGACCGTGGAAATCCACTGCGAAGCCGCGTCTGAGCCTCTCGTTGACAAGGCGGTGCAGTTACTCCGGACCCGCATCGCCGAGCGCTGCGGCGACGGTGTCATCATGCCGGGCAACTCCGCGGCACGCGTGACTCTCGCGCTGGTCCCGGGCATCGGAATCGAAGGCTTTCGCATCGAATCGGATGCGTCCTCGCCCGGCGGCGTGCGCATTGTGGGCAACGATGGGCGTGGGCTGATCTACGGCGTGGGCAAGTTCCTGCGCACGTCGCGCCTCGAACCAGGTCGTTTCGTCCCGAGCGATTGGCGCGGCGCGTCGGTGCCCAAGCGCCCGGTGCGCGGGATCTACTTCGCCACGCACTTCCACAACTTTTATCACGACGCCCCGATCGGGAAGGTGCAGCGCTATGTCGAGGACCTGGCACTCTGGGGCTGCAACGCCCTGCAGGTCTGGTTCGACATGCACCATTTCCGCGGCATCAACGACCCGGCGGCGCAGGCGATGATCGCTCGCCTCAAGGCGATCCTTCGAACCGCCAATGGCGTGGGCATCGACGCGAGTCTTGGCGGCCTGGCAAACGAGGCCTATGCCGACAGCCCGTCGCACCTCCGCGCTCCACCGGCGCGCTGGAGCTACCACGTCGAGATCTGCCCATCGCTGCCCGAGGGCCTGGAGCAGATCGTCCAGTGGCGACGCGAGATGCTCGAGGCGTTCGCGGACATCGCCGTGAAATACTTCTGGCTCTGGCCCTACGACCAAGGCGGTTGCGCGTGCGCCAAGTGCAGGCCGTGGGGCAGCAACGGATATCTCCGCAACGGCGAGGCGGTTGCGCGTATCGTCCGGAAAATGCTGCCCAAGGCGAAGGTCGTGCTTTCGACGTGGTGCTTTGGCTATTGGGACGCCGACGAGTGGCCCGGTCTGGCCAAGGCTTTTGAGGTCCGGCCGGACTGGGTCGATTTCATCATGGCGGACTCGCACTCGGAGTTCCCCAAGTGGCCGCTGGAGCACGGCGTGCCGGGTGGATTCCCCATGCTGAACTTCCCCGAGATCAGCATGTTCAACAACGGGCCCTGGGGCGGTTACGGGGCGGTGCCTGCCCCGGACCGCTTCCAGAAGATCTGGGACACCGTCGGTTCACGGCTTGCCGGAGGGTTCCCCTATTCCGAAGGCATCTACGAGGACATGAACAAGGCGATCAACCTCCAGCACTACTGGGGCGACCGCCCGGCGCTGGAGACGATCCGCGAGTACGCCGCCGGCGAGTTTTCGCCCGATGTCGCCGACGAGGTCGTTGAGGTCGTCAGGCGACTCGAAGCCTCGCAGCATCACGCGCTGACGGACATCACGAAGGACCGCGGCAACTGGCCCGCAAAGCTCACCGCCCCGCTGTACCACCTCCCGAAGGCCGAACCCGCCGCGTCGCGCGAGACGGCTGACCGTCTGCTTGCGGCAGAGAGGCGGCTTCCCGCTGTGGTCGTCAACGGCTGGCGCTGGCGCGTGCTCCGCTGCCGAGCGCTGCTCGACGCGGAGCTTTCCGCCTCTGCCGGCGTACCCACGGAGGTCTCCGAAGCCTGTTTCAACGAGCTATCCCGCATCTACCACGCGGCCGATGCCGAAGGCGCCGTCAAGCCGCCCAGT
>JAPLMQ010000213.1 GCA_026386955.1 Planctomycetota bacterium | reverse complement strand
AAGAAGTCGTGGAAGGCCGAGTCGCCCCCGCAGAGGATCCGCCGCGACGGGCCTGTCCGCGCCCGAGGGGCGTCGAGCAGGAAGCCGCTGAACCCGCGGTGGCGGTCGAGCACGGTGCGGGCGCCCCAGTGGTTGACGCGTCGCGCAGTGACCTTGAGCCCGCGGAGTTGCAGGCTCTCGTTCCAGCGCAGCTCGGAGACCTGCGCGAAGCCCAGGTCGCGGATCAGGTCGGCGTTGTGCTCGCTGGTGATGACGGGGACGTCCTTGGGCAGCCGATGCAGGCTGGGGCGGTCGAGGTGGTCGAAGTGGGCGTGGGTGACGAGGATCAGGTCGAGCGGGGGGAGCTGGGCGATGCTCAGCGCGGGGGCGAAGAAGCGGCGGGGCCCGCCGGTTATCACGCCGAAGCTCAGCCCGACCTTGGCGGAGAAGACCGGGTCGGTGAGGACGGTCATGTCGCCGATGCGGAGCAGGACGGTGGCGTGCCCGATCCAGATGGCGGCGAGGTCGTGGTCATGCCAGCGCAGCAGGTCGGGCTGGCGCGGCGACGGGGGGGATTCGACCAGCGCGTCGATCCAGCGCGTGCGCCCGCGCGAGCGCCCGAGGTGGTCGGCGAGGCGGAGGACCGGGCGTGTCCGCGTAATCGGGTTGTGGATCAGCCGCCAGCGCAAGGGTGGAGGTTCCCTGGAGGTTCGGGGGCCCGGGGGGCCGGGGGTCGGGGCGACATCAACTATACGCATGCCGGCGGTGTTTCGCGGCGAGGCGGGGCGGGGGGCAGAGTGCTTTGTCGAAAAGTTCGCCTCCTCCCATCAGGCGCAGCTTGGTCCGAGACGGACACTGTGTGTCCGACGACAGGGCGAGGCGGTACTCCGTCGCGCGAATCGCCGGCCGCCATGAGTCGTCCGGTTTCACGCGCGGCCTGCAGCAAAAGATTTGTTTCCGGGCGCGTCGCTCGCTCTCGACGGCGTCAACGACGCCCGCACGTCGCGCGGGCGGGGTACCGCCTCGCCTTGACTTCGGCGACACAGTCGCCGGCTCTGATCAGACGGGGCTGACGCCATCCCCTATGGCTGAAGTAGACGCAAAAAAAACACGGCGGTCATGACGCGAACGTCACGACCGCCGTGTTGGAGTCAACAGACGGAAAGGCTCAACAGCGCGGGCGCCAAATCAAGCACCGCCTGAGAGGCAGCGCCGCGGCCGCGGGGCCTTGCGAAGGTTGAATCAGGCTCAGGCCACCAGCTCGAGCTGGCGCTCCTGGGTCTTGGCCTCGGGGGCCTCGATGGCGATGCCGTCGCGGGCCTCGGGGGAGATCGCGTTCTCCAGGCCGCGGGAGACCTGCTCGCCCGTCGCGATGGAGGGCTGGACCTGGCTGCCGGCGGCCCAGGTGCCGATGCCCAGGAGGGTGCCGCCGGTCCAGACGGCGATGTTCGCGGCCAGGAAACCGGTCCAGCCGAACCAGCCCAGCAGCGACGCGGGGGCGTGGAGGCTCACGCCGTAGGCGATGCCGGCGGCGGCGCCGACGACGCTGAAGGCGGCCGAGATCTTGAAGAAGGTGGCGAGGGCGCGGTCGCTGGTGTGGTTGACGTTCGTAGCCATGGCGGAAGCTCCTTTAAGCTCTGTTTCCCGCACAAACGAGGGCGGGAAGGGTGCGGGTTGTTCGAACTTCGAATCGTTCTGCGGTTTTGCTGCGGTTTGGGGGGACTGTCTTGCGGCCCGGAATGGGGCGACCGGCGGATTTTGTGCGGTTGCGTGGGGAACTACTTTGCAACCGCAGATAAGTATCGGCATTCCGCGGAAAAACTCAAGGGCGAAACCCGTCAATTTCGTGTTATTTTTTGTCTGTCAAGGCGGGCAAGATGAAGCGGTCGTGACGGTCCGCGAATCCGACCGCGCGCTCACCAAGCACCGGCTCCCATTTGGTCCCCGCGCTGCGCGCGAAGCGCGCAGTGCGAGGCAGCGCGGGGCGCAGTGCGGAACGCGGCGCGCACGCAAGGCGGATCGGCATCATTTGGCGGAATTCACGGGATATCAGGCGGTTTTCGTTGCCCTCAAGGGCTTCACGCCGCGCTCACCGCGGCGTCTCGACCACGGGCGGGGGATAGTTCACCATCACCTTGTAGTCGCGCAGGTGGATGACCACCTGTCCGCGGTCGTCGTCCATGTGGCCGAACGTCAGCTCGTCGATCGTGCCCGAGACGTCCGCCGTCATGCCGCGCTTGATGTCGTTCACCGCCTTGATCACTTCCTGGTCGCCCGCCTCGCCCAGGCCCTCTTCCCCGGGGCCCTGCACGACCTGCGTGAGATGGATGCCCGAGAACGTCATCGTGTCGGACCTGAACTGCATCACCGAGACCCACTTGGGCGCCTTGGGGTCCTTCGCCCGCGCCGGGTTCGGCGCCGCCTTCGCCCCCGCGAGGCGCAGCTCCGCCTGGAACGGCTTGCCCACCGCGTTCTTCATCAGCCAATCCATCGCCTTGGTCCGCGCGGCCGCGTCGCTCCACCCGCCCGGCGGACGCCGCAGCTCCTTGGGCAAATCGCGGAACATGTCCACCGCCGAGTGGTAGACCAACGGGCCGTCCGCCGTCGGCGCCGGCGCGGCGGCCGCCGCGGGATCGACCGCCGGCTGCGTCGTCGCGCGCAGGGCGGCCAACTGCTTCTTCACCAGTGCCAGCTCGGCCTTGGCGTTGCGCAGCTCGCGCTCGATCACGATGTTCCTCGCGCGGTAGAGCTCCACCTGGTCCGCCAGCGGCAGGTTGCCGTCGATCTCCGCCGCCGCGGCCAAGGGGAATGCCAGCAGCGCCATCCACGCAGCGTGACGAAGAGCCATGGGAAACACTCGGCAGGGGTTGAGGATGCAGGCCGCGGACGTGGCGGCGACTTTTGATTGTATCGCTGGACAACCCTGCGCCCCAAGCCCACGGATCGCGACGGTACGCCGGAGCGTTCCGTGGGATTCTGTGGGGTTCCGGGGGTTCTGGTGGGCTTGGATGTCGTTCACGGACGCCCAACCCCACCGAACCCGACGGCGTACCGTCGGGATCAGTGGGCTTGATTATGTTGTTCTGAGACGTCGCCCGACTATCGCTCGCGCGAAAACCCGTCAATAATGTGGTGAGCGAAATGCTTCCTGCCGTGCGGCCCGGACAAGATTGTCCGGCCGGCGGCTCCGGGGGATTCACGGGACACACACAGGAAACGCCTTCCATGAAGAAAGTGATGATCGGTTGCGGCGTCGCGGCGGCGGTGGGGATCTTCTTCGCCTTGATCCTGGGCCTCTTTGTCGCCATGGGCTACAACGGCCTCGTCACGCTCAACCAGGACGTCGACCAGACCTGGTCGCAGGTGCAGAACGTCTACCAGCAACGCTACGACAAGATCCCCAACCTCGTCGCCGTCGCGCAGGGCGCGGCCAACTTCGAGCGCTCGACCCTCGTCGAGATCACCCGCGCCCGCGCCTCGGTCGGGCAGGTGCAGATCGACCCCAACAGCGCCCCGGTCGACCAAGCCAAGCTCCGCCAGTTCGAGCAGGCCCAGGCCAGCCTGGGCACGGCCCTGTCGCGCCTGCTGATCGTCTCCGAGCGGTATCCCGAACTCCGCGCCAACACCAATTTCCAGACCCTGATGACGCAGATCGAAGGCACGGAGAACCGCATCACCGTCGAGCGCCAGCGCTTCACCGTGGCTGTGCGGGACTACAACGTCAAGGTCCTGCGCTTCCCCACCGTCCTCTACGCCGGGCTGCTCGGCTTCCACGCCAAGGCGAACTTCTCGGCCGAGACCGAGGCGGGCAAGGCGCCGAAGGTCGAGTTCCCCGACCTTTCGCCCTCGAGGCCCAGCCAGCCCGCGGGGAACGTGCCGTCCAATGTGCCTTCGAGCGCCGCACCGCCAGACAACGCACCCGAGCCGACCCTCGTGACGCCCACATACGTCCCCGGGCCGACGCCCGCACATCCGCCCACGATGGTCCCGCCCAAGAAGCTCCCGGCCGCGCCTTCCGCCCCCGCCGAGTCCCCGGGCCTGCCCGGCCCCGCGACCAACTGACCCATGCCGCGCCTCTCGCATCTCCTGCTGCTGCTCCTTCTCTGCTCCTCGGCCCTCGCCGCCGAGGTGATGCCGCCTGCGCCGACCCGTTACTTCAACGACTACGCCAGCGTCGTCCCCGCCGCCGATGCGGAGCGGATCAACACCAAGCTGGAGGACCTGGAGAAGGCGTCGTCGAACCAGATCGTCGTCGCGGTCTACCCGACGATGCAGACGGAATCCTCGATCGAGGACTACACCTTCCGCGTGAAGGAGAAGTGGCACGTCGGGAAGAAAGGGAAGGACAACGGGGCCGTGCTCTTTGTCTTCGTCAAGGAGCACAAACTTTGGATCCAGACCAATTATGGGCTCGAAGCCTCGCTGCCCGACGCGCTCTGCAAGCAGATCGTCGACGAGGAGATCACGCCCCGGTTCAAGGCGGGCGACTTCGCCGGCGGGCTGGATGCAGGCGTCAACGCGATGATCGCCGCGACCAAGGGCGAGTACAAAGGCACGGGCACGACGGTCAACCAGACGCCGAGCTTTTGGGTTGTTTTCCGCGCCTGCGGATTTTTCCTGATCGTGGCGATCATCGTCGGCTTCATCATGGTCCACTCAATCAAGCAGTCCTACCGGGACGCGACGGTCTACAACTCCACTGGCCGAACTCGCCGGCGCACATCCGGCTGGGGGCCCAGCATCTCGAGCGGCGGGTGGCGCGGATCGTCCGGCGGATGGGGCGGTTCCTCGGGCGGGGGCGGCTTTTCCGGTGGGGGTGGAGGCGGCGGCTTCACCGGCGGCGGCGGCACCGGCGGCGGGGGCGGCGCGGGCGGGAGCTGGTAAGCCATGAAAACCAAACACTTCCTCAATCAACTCGACCACGACCGCCTCGTCGCTGCGGTCGCCCGCGCGGAGGCGAAGACCAGCGGCGAGATCCGCGTCTTCATCTCCCACGGCAAGCCCCCCGACGCGCTGGTCGCTGCCCGCATCCAATTCGACCACCTGAACATGGCCCGCACCACCCACCGCAACGCCGTGCTGGTCTACGTCGCCCCGCTGGTCCAGCGCTTCGCCATCGTCGGCGACGTCGCGGTCGACGCGAAATGCGGCCAATCCTTCTGGACCGAGACCGCCATCGCCATGGGTGAGCACTTCAAGGCCGGCCGGCACACCGACGCCCTCGTCGCCGCCGTCGACCGTGTCGGCGCGCTTCTCGCGGAGCATTTCCCGCGCACGGGCCCCGACAAGAACGAGTTGCCGGACGAGGTGGTCGAGGCCTGATCAGAGACGGACACACAGTGTCTGGCTCTGATCAGAAAGAGCGGTTCAGCGCCCGCCCCTCACCCTCTCTTCACCCCCGCCTCCGCCATCAGCTTCGTCGCGTGCTTCATGTACGTCGGGAACGCGATCTCCGGGTCGGGCAGCGTCGGCTCCCACTTCTTCTCCCACTCGAACGACAGCCACTTGTCGTACCCCGCCCGCTTGAGCAGGTTCAGCCCCTTGAGCATGTCGACTTGCCCCGTCCCGGGCAGCGCGCTCTCGATGTGCCCCTTGTCGTTCTTGCGCGAGTCCTTGAAGTGCACATGCGCCAGGTGGTCCTTCACCGAGTCGTACGTCTCGTCGAGCGGCTCGATCCACCAGGCGTTGGAGATGTCCCAGCAGATGCCCAGCCAGGGCGAGTCGACGCCCTTGAGCACCGCCGCGATGTTCGCCCCCTTGCACCAGTCGTCGTGCGTCTCGAGGGCCAGCTTGACGCCCATCTTCTGGGCCGTGGGCGTGATCTTGCGGATGCTCTCGATCACGCGGGCGAGGTTCTCCTCGAACGAGGCGTTGGGGCTGCGCACGCCCCCGAAGATGCGCAGCGTCGGGCAGCCGATGTCGCGGGCGACCTCAAGGAACTTGATCGCGTTGGCGACGTCGGCGTCGCGCTTCGCCGGCTCGTCGTAGGTGAACCGGCTGTAGCCCATGATGCAGGGGATCTGCACCCCGTGCGAAGCGAAGAGCTTCTTGATCTCCGCCCGCGCGGCCGGCGTCTCGTCGGGCCCGACGTGCTCGCCCGCCGACCCGCGCAGCTCCACGCCGTCGAAGCCCATCGCCTTGGCGTTCGCGGCGATCTGCTGCAGGTTCCAGGAAGGACAGCCCAGGGTGGCGAAGGAGAGCTTCATGCGTGGGTTCTCGGTGGGGGGATTTCGAAAAGGGATTTCAAAAGGTGCGGTCGCGGGCCGACATTGTGCGGCGAAGAGCGGCATGTGCCAAATCGATGGGAGTCGGCCCTGTGGCCGCACCGCGGATTCCCGAGGGCGTGTCACATCGCAGCCGAAGGCTGCTATGTGCGGATTCACGGGGCGTCCGACTCTGCGAAAATTTCGCCGCGCGTCCGACGGCGAGCGCGTCGGGCGCGGCGACTCTCGAATCCGGGCGGTTCCGGTTGATCGGCACACAGCAGCCTTCGGCTGCGGTGTGGCACGTCCAAGGCCACGCAAACATCGCAACCGGGCGATGCCCCCGCGCCTCACAACATCGCCGGCAACTCCGCGTCGACGTCCGTGAAATACCGCCGGATGATCGAGCAATCGAACTTCGGCAAGATCTCCGCCGCCGGCTCGCGCGCGAGGAGGAACTCGAACGCCGCCCGCACCACGCGCTCGGGGGCCACCCGTCCGTGCGACCAGTGCTCATAGTCCGACCAGCTCAGGGTGACGCGGAAGTCGTAGTCCTTCCCCGCCTGCTGCACGCGCACGTCGTACGCCCAGTTGTTCTTCCCCTCGGTCTCGATGCCGATCGCGATCGTGGTCATGATGATGAGACTGTACGCGGCGAGAGCGGGATGTCGAGCGGGGCGGAGCGGACTGCTCTGGGTTAGCCGGACGCGCAAGCGACGGCGTTGGGCGCCCGGCGAACAGGACGCGTCCAGAACATCGAACGGTTCAAGCCGTCGCTTGCGCGTCCGGCTAACCCAGAGGATGCCGCGCTGGGGCGCACCCCAAGCCCATCGATCGCGACGGTACGCCGTCGCGTTCGGTGGGGTCGTGCCCGCGGCAAAACGTTCAATCACACGAGGCTGCCTCCCCACGCGGCTAAGATTCCCATCATGCCCGACTCCCCGTCTTCCCCGCCCGCCCCCGACGACGACCTCGACCCCAACCTCGCCATCCGCCGCCACACCGACCGCTGCTTCCACCGTGTCGAGGAAGTGGTGCCCGAGGGCTACATCGTCGAGGGCATCCTCATCCCGCGGGAGGAGGTCGCGGAGGTCCGCCCCGCGGATGAGGCCTGTCCGCGCGAGGAGAGGCGGACGTGACGGCATTTGTAGGGTGGCGCTGAGCG
>JAPLMQ010000261.1 GCA_026386955.1 Planctomycetota bacterium | reverse complement strand
ATGGAAAAAGCCCTCGCGGCCATCCGTTCTGGCGACGTGGACGGGATCGCCTATGCGGAGATGCAGCCGACATCGCTTTACCTCTTGGAGAAATCAGACCGCATCCATGAATTGCTGCAGAAGAGATTCGGCGATCTGGCTGAGAAGCCCGCGCTGCAGCAGTCGTTGAATGAGCTCGCGGACTCTGATTACGAACTTGCGTGTGTGATCTCCGGTTTCCTGGAGGCCGTTTTCGATCTCGTCAACGGCAAACCCCCGCCGAGCGACGCTGGACCGCCCACCGAAGCGAGATGACCACCGCCTTGCACCGCCGCCTTGGGCGGCCGGCAATTGAACGCCTTTTCGTCATGACGCAACAAATGCCTGATTCTGGGGAGCTGGCCAAACCTGCGGACGAGCCGGCGAACGATCCGATCAATCACCGCCACAGCGCTGCTTTTGCCGCGGTCGTCGTCGGCGTGGTGCTGGTCGCAAACCTCGTGCTCCTCGCCGTGGCGGCCAAGGACAGGAGCTGGGGCGCGCTCCACATCATGCTCATCGAAGTGCCGATCACCAACGGCATCCTTTGTGTTGTTTCGTTCGGGCTCACGCTGCTGGTCAAGCTGTGCACCCGTGGCACCGTGGAACTGCTCATCGTCGCGTCCTTTGTTCCGATTGGGGCGATCTTCGTCGACGCCGCGCTGATCATGTGCATGGGCCTGCACGGATGCTGAATGGGCGGCCTTCGGCGGACGAGGGTGGCTGATTCAGATGATCTGGGCGTCGGGCCACTCGACTTCTCATGAAACGAGCCACCATCACCGCCGACGTTGATTCACCGGACGAGGTGCGTGCGTTCGAGGTGTGGCTGGAGCGATGGAGGAGCCGGTTGACGTTTGTTTCCGAAGAGAAGGGTTGTGGCTGTTGCGTGAGGATGCTGGACGTCGAAGGGCCGCGGGAGGCGATCGACGACATTCCAAAACCCTTGTGCACGTTCAGTGATTGGAGTTCCTGATCTGGCCTCTCTTGCGAACGACTTGCAAGCCGTCCATCCCAGCGAATCCTGCAACCCGCGCCGTACGGGGTTGTTTGTTGCGCGCAGGGCGAGCCGAACGGGCGGGGTGGCCGCAGGTGGAAAGTTGATTCACGCGTGACTCAAGACCGGCGCCCCCATGGCGTCGGCGGGGCCAGAGCGGAACCATTCAGGGACGGCTCACACTGATTTAACGTTTTATGATTCAATATCTTACCGCATGCGGACCGTTTTTCGGGTCGTTTCGGCATCCCCATGACGCTGATTCCTGATTCTGATTCAGAATCAGGAATCAAGAATCAAGCCGTGGAAAACTTCCCGTCGGCGGCATTAGGATGGCGGACATCCCCCGCCTAGTCGCCCCCCTCTCGACCCGGGAGCCCCGATGCCCGCCATCGCCGACCGCCCCCCGCTCACCGCCGCTCAAGTCGCCGACTTCAACCGCGACGGGTACCTGCTCGTCCCGGGCCTCCTCGCCCCGGCCGAGACGGACTTGCTGCTCGCGACCGCCAAGGCCGACCAGGTCATGCTCGAGGCCGCGGTGGGCGTCGCCGACGCCGCGGGGCGGACCAGCAAACTCTCGCTCTGGAACCATCCCGGCGACGACATCTACGGCATGGTCGCCCGCTCCAACCGCATCGTCACCCCGATGGAGCAGGTCCTCGGCGGCGAGGTCTACCACTACCACTCCAAGATGATGCTCAAGGAGCCCCGCGTCGGCGGCGCGTGGGAATGGCACCAGGATTACGGCTACTGGTACAACAACGGCTGCCTCTTCCCCCTGATGGCGAGCTGCCTGATCGCCGTCGACCGCGCGAGCAAGGCCAACGGCTGCCTGCAGGTCCTCCGCGGGTCGCACCTCATGGGCCGCGTCGAGCACGGCCGCTTCGGCGGGCAGACCGGGGCCGACCCCGAGCGCGTCAAGGAGGCGATGAAGCGGCTGGAGCTGGTCCACTGCGAGATGGAGCCCGGCTCGGGCCTCTTCTTCCACGGCAACCTGCTGCACAGCTCGGCCCCGAACACCTCGCCCGACTCGCGATGGTCGCTGATCTGCTGCTACAACGCCGCCCGCAACGACCCGTACAAGGAAAGCCACCACCCGCGCTACACGCCGCTGAAGAAGGTGGCCGACGCGGCGATCCTCGAGGCCGGGGCGAAGGGCATGGACGAGCGCGTGGCCTTCATGAAGCCTGAGGCCGACCGCACGACGGCGGCGAAGAAAGTCTAAGACTTGTGCGCTCATGAGCTCGCAACGAAGGACCCCAAATGATTGAGCACTTCCAGATCACCGGAGACAAGAGCCGATTCATGGTCGGGTTCGCCTGCGGAAACGCGCACATCCAGATCGTCTCCAACGAGGCCTTGCTCATGGCCTGCCACAAGCTTTTTCAATCATGGACCAACAAAGTCGTCGACTCGCAGCTTGGTCATTTCGGTGACCACCCGATCACCTTGAACCTGCACCGCGACGGCACGGCCTCGATTTTCATTGATGGGCCCGACTTCGTGCGAGGCGCATGCCAGACCGCCGCGATTTACCTGGCAAAAGAGGACCTGCAGGAATTCTTCAGGCTGACATTGCTCCGCATGCCTGACGGCCAAGGCAAGGCCGATTGATCGCACGGCGCGCTTTGACGCGAGCATGAAAAAACCCAGGCATCGCAGTGCCTGGGCTTTGGTTTCACTCGTGCATTGCTGTCACGCTTCGCCGATGAATGCGAACCGCGGCACCGTCTTGCCCTCGACCACCACGCTCTCCTGGAACATCTTCCGCGGGCGTACCCACAGCCCGCGCTCGCCGTAGAGCGCGCGGTAGACGACCAGCTCCTCCATCGTCTCGCTGTGCCGCGCGACTTCGACGACGAGGTACTCGTTGCCCTTGTAATGCCGGTATCGGCCGGGTTTCAGCGGGTCCATCGCATCTCCCCCGATGTTCAGTGCCCGTGCCCGCAGCCGCGCCAGCGCTTGATCAGCCCCATGCCCTGCCGGCAGTCGTCGCGGAAGGTGTTGCCGCCCTCGCGCTCGATCGCCAGCGGGCCGGTGTAGCCGGCCTTCTCCAGCCAGCCGAGGTAGGTCGGCCAGGGTACGTCGCCGGCGCCGATGGGCTTCTCGCCGCCCTTGAAGGTCGCGTCCTTGGCGTGCGAGTGGGCGATGTAGCCGCTGAGCATGCGGACGGCCTGCTCGAGGTCGAACCCGCGCATGAGCATGTTGGCGGGGTCGAAGTTGGCCTTGATGTTGGGGTGGTCGAGGTCGGCCAGGAACTGCCGGAGGTTCGGGCCATCCTCCGCGCCGGTCTCGCTGGCGAAGGTGACGTCCTGCTTGGCGGCGGCGTCGCCCAGCCGGCGGAGCCACTCGATGCCGGTGGCGCGGGCCTTGTCGCCGTTCTCGCCGGTGAAGTGGCCGATGTGGCTGGTGAGGACCTTGACGCCCAGGGCCCGGCAGACCTTCAGGTAGGAGACGGTCAGCTCGTAGGACTTGGCGACCTTCTCGGGGTTGGTGAAGCCCAGGCCGGTGTCGCCGCAGAGGGCGCTGATCTTCAGGCCGAGGCGTTCGCAACGGACGAGCACGGCGTCGGCGACGCCGGCATTGAAGTTCTCGGGCGCGAGCGTGCCGCTGGTGCACCAGATCTGCACGATCTCGCCCCCGTCGCCGGCGACGCGGGCCAGGGCCTCGGGCAGGTCGTTGCCGCCGATCAAGACGCCGACGGGGAACTTGGTGGGAGCGCTCATGGGGATCCTCTCGATGTTCGTTCTGATGTTCGTTCAGGGTTGGACGCCGGGGCGGGCCTCCGTCCGGGCGGGAGGAACACGATATCAAGAGTCGCGCCGCCGTGCGGGAGCGGCGACCGCGTCTCCGGCATCTGGACGAATAGGCGCGCTTGCCTGACAATCCCGCATTCCACCGGAGCCCCGCATGCACGTCTATCTCAACGGCAAGATGGTTGACGCCCCCGACGCGATGATCTCCGCCGAGGACGCGGGCGTGCAGCATGCCGTGGGCCTCTTCGAGACCATGGCCGCCCACCACGGCCAAGCCTTCCGGCTCGACGCCCATCTCGCCCGCCTCGCCCGCAGCGCGGCAGACCTGGGCCTCGCCCGCACGCTCGACCTCGAGCGCCTCCGCCAAGCCGTCAACCAGACCCTCACGCACAACAAGCTCCGCGAGGCCCGCCTCCGGCTGACCGTCACTGCCGGCAACATGTCGCTGCTGCGGCGCGACGCCGACAAAGCCGCGCCGGCCGAGCCGACCGTCATGGTCGTCGCCACCCCGCCGACGGTCTACGACCCCGCCTACTTCGAGAAGGGCATCATGGCCCTGGTCGCCCCGCCGCTGGCCAACCCCTTCGACCCGCTCGCGGGGCACAAGACGCTCAGCTACTGGGGCCGGCTGCGCACGCTCCGCCAGGCGGCCTCCGCCGGCGCGGGCGAGGCGATCATCCTCAACATCACCAACCACCTCGCCGGGGGCGCGGTCAGCAACGTCTTCATCATCAAGGACGGCGAGTTGCACACGCCCATCGCCCGCGGCGAGGAGGTCGCCGGCGCCCTGCCCGCCCCGGTCCTCCCGGGCATCACCCGCGCCGCCGTCCTCGAGCTGGCGCAGACGATGAACATCAACGTCCACAAGCGCATGATCAGCGTCGAGGACCTGCTCGACGCCGACGAGGCCTTCCTCACCAACTCCAGTTGGCTGGTCCTGCCCGTCGCCCGCGTCGAGAAGAAGGAGATCGGCTCGGGCAAGGCGGGCGAGATGACGCTCCAGCTCCGCGAGGAGCTCGTCGCGCTCACCCAGCGCGAGACCGCCGCCTCTGCCGCCGCGCCCCAAGACGGCCAGCCATGACCGGAGCCCCCCCGGTTCCCCCGGCGAGCGTCGTCGACTTCGTCCTCGCCCACGCGCGGGTCCAGACCAACGTCTGCTCGTATCAACAGCACGAGCACGGCTACGAGGTCAAGCCCCGCTTCGTCCCCGACTACAACCTCATCTACGTCACCCGCGGCCGCGTCACCTGGACCATCGACGGGCATCCCCACCCGCTCGTCCCCGGGCGGCTGGTCTTCGTCCCCCCCGCCGTCCGCCACCACGCCCTGAGCCAGACCCAGCGGATGACCCTCGGCTCGGTCCACGTCGAGGTCACCCTCCCCGGCGGGCGCGACGTCTTCGAGATGCTCGCCCCGCCCAGGCAGCAAGATGTTGTGCAAGGCAGCCGGCTCGACGGCTACCTCCGCGCCGCGATGGACGAGATGCAGCGGACCAACGACGCGATGGTCCACCTGATGATGCCCTCGTGGGGCCGGCTGATCGCGCTGGAGCTGCTGCGCGACAACGCCGACCGCGGGCTGCTCGCCCACCGCCCGGTCGAGCCGATCGTCCTCGAACTCCTGCGGGAACTGCACTCCCGCATCGAGCGCCCCGCCACGCTCGACGAGCTCGCCCGCTGGTCGGGCTTCTCGGGGCAGCACCTCAACCGCGTCTTCCGCCGGTCGCTGGGCGTCACGCCGCTGCGCTATCTCATGCGGCTGCGCATGGAGCGCGCCGCCGCCCTGCTCGCCGATGGGCAATGGACCGTCCGCGCCGTCGCCACGAAGCTGGGCTTCGACGACGCCTACTATTTTTCGCGGCTCTTCCGCCAACACATGGGCCGGAGCCCTTCCCGGCACCGCACGGCCACAGGTTCAGATTCTCCATCCCCGCATTCAGAGGGTCCATTTCCCCCGCCCCCGTCCGTCAGATAACCTTCCGGGGCTGATGTTTCCGGCGTATCCGCCCGCGACATCCGTCCGCCCCGCCGCCTCCGTCCAGATTCTCCATCCCGCCCGCCATGCCCCCGAGGACTTCCCCCATGACCATCACCCCCGAGCAATGGGCCGCGTACGACCGCGACGGCTTTCTCCGCCTCGGCCGGCTGATCGACGACGCCGGCCTCAAGGCCCTCCAGAACCGCATCGACGAAATCATGCTCGGCAAGGCCCGCATCGACTACGACCGCATGCTCATGCAGCTCGACTCGGTCTCGGGCGCCTACAACGACGCCGGCCCGCAGACCAAGGGGCACAAGGGCGCGACCCTGGGCTACCGCAAGATCCAGGACCTCGAACACGACCCGCTCTTCCTGGCCTTCATGCAGAAGCCCGTCTTCGCGGAGATCTGCGCCCACATCTACGGCGCCAACGTCCCCATCGGCTGCTTCCGCGCGATGTTCATGAACAAGCCCGCCCGCCAAGGCACGCTCCTCCCTTGGCACCAGGACCGCTGGACCGGGATGGACCGCGACCCGCTCATCACCCTCTGGACCGCGCTCGACCCCGCGACCAAGGCCAACGGCTGCGTCCAGCTCATCCCCGGCAGCCACAAGTCGGTCATCAACCCCTCGCACCCCTCGGGCTTCCTCGAGGAGTCGCAGCACGGGGCCCACTGCCCCGAGGAGAAGACCGTCTTCATGGAGCTGGCCGCGGGCGAGAGCGTGCTACTGCACAATTGGACGCTCCACCGCTCGGACGTGAACCGCACCGACATCTCCCGCCGGGCCTTCTCGACCTGCTACATGGACGCGCGGACCGTCACGAAGAACAACGACAAATTCAACGTGCTCTTCGGCCCCGGCGCGATGGACCCGCGGGCGCTTGAGGTCGCCCGGGTTTGAACCCGGCTTGAATCAGACCTGAATCCGGGAATCGCCAGCAATCAGTCGTCGTCCCGACGGAGGGGACTGGACGACGCGACCACCAAAGCCCAGGCACAGCCGTGCCTGGGCTTTTGCTTTCATCAGACGGGCTCGTACCGCATCACCAGGTCGTACAGCTTCCCGCCCAGCGCGTCGGCCACCCCGCGGTCCTTGATCATCGCGATCTTCACCGCGTCGCACGAGAGCGGCATCTCCAGGTTGCTCTCCACCCCGCGCCCCATCCCCTCGAGCACCACCAAGTCGACCGCTCTCCGCTCCGTCGCCTCGACCAACTCGCCCGAGATTCGTGTCAGGTCGATCAGCGGCAGCCCGTTCCCGCTCGCGACCAGTTCCAGCCTCCCGTCCGCGCGGGCGGCGGCGATCGTCGGGTCCCACTTGGCGATCCCATCGAGCAACGGCTCCAGTTCGTCGCGGGTGATGTCGTTGAGCGACGGCGCGGTGTTGGCCGCCAGCAGCACGTTCGTCCCCCGGCGGAGCATCTCGCGGGCCAGCGGGAGCATGCCCAGCAGCACATCCGAGCCCGCGTTGTCGACGAAGAGCAGCGCCGAGCGGTGGGGCCGCGTCCGCCAGCGGGCGAGCCAGGGGTCGAGGTCGTCGATCAGCCAGGGGCGCGGGGCGAGCTTGGCCCGCACGGCGTGGAAGTCGACCGAGCCGTCCTTGAACATCGCCGCCGTCGACGTCGCGCCCAGGTCGAAGATGTTGCCCGCGAAGACGCCCTCGATGAGCTTGGCCGCCCGCTCGGCCTCGCCCATCGCGTCGAGCTCGCGCAGCAGGCGCGGGAGCAGCGCCAGCGCCACCGTGTTCTCGCGCGTCTTGGGCAGGCGGTACGGGTCGGCCACGCCCGCGTGGCGCAGGACGCGCTCGCGGATCACGCAAATGCCCAGGATGTCGAGCCGGCCGTAGCGCCCCGGCTCGGCGGCGACCTCGTCGAGGTAGCTCTCGAACTTGGCGCGGGCGACGCTCAGCCGCGGGGCGATGATCCCCTCCGCCACGCCCCGCCCGGTCGCCTCGCGCAGCGCCTCCTCCAAGAGCGTCGGCCAATGCTTGCGGAAGAGGGCCAGCCAGTAGTCGCGCATCGCCGGCTCGCTGCGCAGGTCCCATCGGCAGGCAACGTATTGCGAGGGATCGCGCAGCCGCGGAAAGACGCGGTCGCCCTGGATGCCTGCGTAAAGCTCTGCGTTGGCGCCGTCGGACAGTGAAGTGGCTGGGCTCATGGGACTCGCGTCAAGGGGGCGGGGTGATCAGACGTTGGTTGCCGGAGCCGCACCGCGGCTCATTCCGCGTGGCTCATTTCGCGCAGCTTATTTCGCGCAGCTCATTTCGCCGGGATCGCCGCGAAGTTCGCGAGCATCGCCATCCCCACCCGCTGCGACTTCTCGGGGTGGAACTGCGTCGCCCAGACGTTGCCGCGCCAGATCGTGGCGCAGAACGGTCGGCCCGCGGGGTACTCCGCCCGCGCGGAGACCAGCGAGGCCGCCTGGTCGGGCGCGGGCTGGGCGTAGTAGCTGTGCACGAAATAGACGGCCGCCTGCTGCGGCAACCCGCGCAGGAGCGGGTCGTCGCGCTGCCAGGCGAGGTTGTTCCAGCCCATGTGCGGGACCTTCAGCCGCTCGCCCGGGCCGGCGCGGAAGCGCACGACCTTACCCGGCACGAGAGCCAACCCCGGCACCAGTTCCTTCTCCGAGGGGGCGTCCTCCTCCGAGCCTTCGAAGATCAACTGCATCCCCAGGCAGATGCCCAGGAACGGCCGGCCCGATGCGACGTATTTCTTGATCGGCTCGACCCACCCGCGGTCGCGCAGCATCGCCATCCCGTCGGCGAAGGCCCCGACGCCCGGGAGGATCAGGTGGTCGACCCCGTCGAGCTCCGCCGCGCCGCGGAGGATCCGCGCGGCCGAGCCGACCGACTCCAGCGCCTTCTGCACGCTGCGGAGGTTGCCCACGCCGTAGTCGATGATGCCGATGGTGGCCATGGTCGGTCTGCGCGATGAAGCCCGAAGGATGAACGGAAAACCCAGGCACAGCGGTGCCTGGGCTTTGGGTGGACAAGGTCAAGTCAAAGGGTCTCAGTCCGCCAGCACGACGACGATCTCGACGCGCCGGCTCAGGGCCAGCGACTTCTTCGGATGCCAGTCGCCGAAGCCCGCGGCGTACATCCGCACCGGGTTCACGCCCTGCTTGTTCAGGTGGCGGAAGACCGCGGCGGACCGCTGGAGGCTCAGCTCGAGGTTGTCGTCCCAGCTGCTGCGCTTGATCTGGGTCGTGTCGGCGTAGCCTTCGACGCGGACGGTCTTGGTCGCGTAGGTCTTCTTGATCACGCCAGCGATCTGGTCGAGCGTCTTGAGGGCCGCGGGACGCAGGGCGATCTTGCCCGAGTCGAAGAGCACGTCGCCGGGGATCTTGAGGGTGATGGTCTTGGCGGTCTGGACGGTCTCGATGCCGTTGATGCCCTCGAACCCGTTGGCGGGCCCGGCGGGCTTGGGGGCGGCGCCACCGGCGCCAGCAGCGGCGACGGGGACCGGCGCGGGCGGACGGGCGACGTGGGCGGCATCGAGCTCGCCGTTGAGCCGCGTGACTTCCGCGGAGAGGTTGGCCCGATCGGCCTCGGCGGCCTCGAGGGCGGCCCGCGTGCGGTCGAGCGTCAACTGGGCTTCGACGTTCTGGGTGTAGAGGCGGTCGCGCTCCTCCTGGAGCCCCGAGCCCTTGCAGCCCACGAGCGTCAGGGCCAAGCCGCCGAGCACGAGCGCATAGACCATGTGAATCAGCTTGCGGTCCATGAATCGCCTTTCACCGGATCGAGTTCGCAGTTTGAATCGCCCGAGGAAGTTCCGGCTCCATCCGGAAACCTTCGAGGGCGCGAGAAGAATACCAGAAACCCCGCCCCACGCCACGCCTCAGCGGCCCCCCGCCCACCGACGGAGCAGTTCCTCCACCGGCCCGTGGAAGATCACCAGCAGCACCGCCGCCGCGGAGAGGTACGGGCCGAAGGGGATGACCCGCATCTGCCCCTTCTTGTTCATCGCCTTGGCGACGACGAAGGCCACCGCCGCGTAGCCCAGGCCCAGGAAGGCCGCGGCGAAGAGCGTCAGCACGCTGTCGAACGCGCCCATCACCGCGCCGATGGCGGCCAGGAGATGGACATCGCCCAATCCCAGCGCCTCGCGCCGGAAGCTGAACGTCCCGGCGATGCGCACGAACCAGATGAATCCCCCGCCCGCGAGATAGCCCGCGAGCACGCCCGTGAGGACGTGCAGCACGCGGTGATGCTGCATGTGCGGGTCGGCCAGGAGGTGGTTCCAGAGGATGAAGCCCGCCACCGCCCCGCCGACGGGGAGCAGGAGGAAGAGGCATTCCTTGAGCATCTCGCCCATGAGGTTGGGATGGTCGAGCCAGGCGTCGAGGGCCTTGGGGTCGGTGGGGATGGGCGACTCGTCGCGCGGGATGGGGGCCGGGGCGGGGGCGGAAGCCTCGGGAGCGACGGCGGCTTGATCGCCCGCGGGAGCGGGCGCTTCGGCCGCGACAGGAGTCGCCGGCGTGGCTGCGCCCTCGGTCACCGGGATCGCCGGATCGGCCGCCTTCACGCGGTCGTGGGCGAGGTGGTCATCGTCGAAGCTGCGCGGGAGGACACGCAGCCAAAGCAGCGTCAGCGCGACCAGCAGCCCGGCCGTGCCGCCCAAGGCCGCCCCGACCCAAGGGCCCGTCGCGCCCGGCGCGATCTGCTGGGTGTACGGGATGAAGAAGACCGCGAGCGGATAGCCCACCACCGCGATGGCGGTGACCGTCCAGGGAATCTCCAACGGGATGATGTAGAGCTTGGCGTCGATGAGCGTCGCGGCGATCAGGCCCGACACCATCGCCAGGTGGATGATCACGACGGGCAGCGTCGTCCCCACGGCGATGCCCTGGAACTCCTGGCGGAACCCCGCGATGTAGAAGGCCCAGAAGATGACGGCGAAGAGCAGGGCCGTGAGCGTCTCGACGATCACGTAGCGCGGGCTGATCGCCATCCGGCAGGCGACGCATTTCGCGCCGAGATAGAACCACGCGAGGATCGGCACGTTCTCCCACCACGCCAGCCTGTGCTTGCAGTTGGGGCAGTGCGAGGGCGGGAGCGAGATGCTCATCCCCTCGGGCAGGCGGTAGACCAGCACGTTGAGAAAGCTGCCAATGGAGGCGCCGAAGAGGAAGGCGAATCCCAGCCAGATCCAGATTGGGTTCACGCGCGATTACTCGTTATCGGGAGATGAGGTTTCGTCTTCCAAGGCGGCATCGACTTCCCCCTCACCGTCGGACTCCGCGGCGTCTTCCCCCGAAGCCCCCGGCCCCCCGGGAGCCGCCTCCCCGTCCTTCACGCGCAGCTTGCCCTCCGCGTCGGTCGTCAGCTCGGCGATGCGCTGCTGCACCGCCTGCAGGACGCCCTGGCAATGCCCCAGGAGCTTCACGCCCTTCTCGTACTGCGTGATGCATTCCTCGAGCCCGCAATCGCCGGATTCGATGCGCTCGATGATCGCCTCGAGTTCCGAGATGGCCTGCTCGAACTTGGGCCCCTTGGCCTTGCCTGCGCTCATGCGGAGAGTCTACCCGAGGGCGAAACGGGATGCATGAGGAGGCGCAGGAGCGAGGAGTCATGGCTTGGATTGGATTGTTAGCCGGAAGCGCAAGCGACGGGACGGGGGTCGATCAATGTGCAGCGATGCCGGAGTTCGCGAATGCCCGTCAAATGCCGGTAGATGCGTGGGGATGTGAGAATGAGCGCGAGCCGTGATGCCCATCGGGGCCGTAGATTGGAACACCCCCGTTCCGTCGCTTGCGCTTCCGGCTAACAAGACAAAGCTTGAGGCCTCACGCCTCGCCCTCGCGGTCGAACAATCCCCCGCTGGCATCGCCGGATGACCGTGGCTTTCGCTTCGGTTTCACGACAGGCGGCGACCGCAGAACCGGCGGCACCGCTGGCGTCGGCGCGGCGCTCGCCGCAACCCCGCCCTCCCCCTCCACCCGGCTCACCACCTTCCCCTTCGCCAGCACGCTCGTCAGCCGATCGCCCGCGCGGACTTGCTGCGCGTCGACCAGCACGCGCCCGTCGGGGCCGAGCGTGTAGCTGTACCCCCGGCTGAGCACGTTCATCGGCCCCACCGCCTCCAACTGCTTGCCCATCGACCGCAGCCGCTCCTCCGCGCGCTGCAGCCGCCGGGGCAACTCCGCCTTCAACCGCTCGCCCAGCCGGTCCAACCGCTGCCGGTGGGCGTCGAGCATCCGCTCGGGCCGGCGGAAGATCGGGTGCCGCGCCGCGGCGTCGACCCGGGCGGCGTCCGCCTGCGCCCGCCTCCGCAGCACGAGCGACAACCGATGGCGCAATTGGCGGACCTGCTGCTCCAGCGCCTCGCGGTCGGGCACGAGGACCATGGCCGCCTGCGTGGGCGTCGAGCAGCGGCGGTCGGCGACGAGCTCCGCGACGGTGACGTCGGTCTCGTGCCCGATCGCGGCGACGATCGGCAGCCGGCATTTGAAGATCGCGTCGGCGACGATGCGCTCGTTGAAGGCCCAGAGGTCCTCGAGCGAGCCCCCGCCGCGCGTGAGCAGGATCGCCTCGACGCCCAGCCGCGTGCCGTCGCGCGAGAGCGCCTCGATGGCGGCCGCGATCTCCGGGGCCGCCGCGGCGCCCTGCACACGAACGTCGCGCAGCAGCAGCCGGCAACCCGCCCACCGCCTGCCCGCGGTGTTGATCACGTCCTGCAGCGCCGCCCCGGTCCGCGAGGTGACGACCGCCACGCACGAGGGCATCGCCGGGAGCGGCCTCTTGCGCTCCTCCTCGAAATACCCGGCCCGGCGCAGCTCCTCGCACAGGGCCTTGAACCGCATCTCCAGCACGCCCTGCCCGACGGGCTCCATGGAGTCGACGTAGAGCTGGACCTGCCCCTGGGCGTCGTAGTAGTCGATGCGCCCGGTGGCGATGACCTGCATCCCGTCGGCCGCGTCGAAGCCGAGCTTGCGCGCCGCCGAGGCGAAGCAGACGCAGCGGATCGTCGCCGCCGCGTCCTTGAGGCTGAAGAAGAGGTGCCCGCGCTGCGAGAGGTTGCTGATCTCGCCCACGACGCGCAGCTTGCTGGGGATGTGGTCGGCGATGACGCCGCGGATGATCGCGGCGACCTGCGCGACCGAGAGGGCCGACGGCGGCGACTTGCCCGGCGAGCCCGTCCCCCCGCTGCCCGCGAGGCTCGCGGGCGTGGGGCTGGGCGCGGGCGAAGGCACGCGCTGGGAATTGAAGGGAAGACGGGCCATGTGATGTTGATCGTCGTACGCGGATGCGCGGACGTCAACGCTCGAGATGCATCCACGTGAAAATCGATGCGATCCTCAATAGGGAGTCCTGAATAACGCCTTCGTTTTCTTTTTCCCTTGAAACCAGTCGACCGCCGGGCCGGGCGGTCGGCCTGCGCAGCGTTCCCCGCTGTTTTTCCGCGGCGGGATTCGGTTTCCCGCCGCCTTGGCGCGCAGCGATC
>JAPLMQ010000113.1 GCA_026386955.1 Planctomycetota bacterium | reverse complement strand
TCCCGTGGCCTTTTGGATAGTTGCGGATGAGGCCGTGCAGGCGAACCGTCAGCCGTTCGCCTTGCCCGGCTTCAAATTCTTCGATGCTATTATTGACTTCAGCCACCGGCCCCCCATTCGAGACTTGACTAAGCATTGCCGCCGTAAAGCGTTCGACAAGACGCTGCATTTTACCACAGCCACTCGGACAATGACGGAATTCCGGCCTGTGCCTTGAGTGGTCAGCCGAGGTGCAGTAAAGGATCGCCCTTTGGGTCAAGAGAATCTCGACCAAATACTTGACAAACTTCCCGTCCTCAAGAACCCGTCCACGCCATCCCTTCGACGGCTCCGCAAGCGGCTGGAGCAGCAGGTCGCTGATCCAGGCACGCTGCCCAAGATGAAGTCAGAGAAACCCGCCAAGCCCGCCGCAACGCCCAAAACCGAGGCCCCGGCAAAAGCGTATGCTCCCGTTGCCAAGCCCCTGCCGCTGCATCCGTTGGTCGCGGCCACGAAGCTCGTTCGGGTCGCCCACAAGCACACCGGGAGCGTTCTGAAAAACGACCCTGATGGACTCGACATCCGTGTCGTCACGCAGTTCCCGCGAGCCTTAGACATCATGAACCGACTCTTCCACAAGCTGATTGCCAAGGGCTTCCATGTGGGCCTAGAAGGGCGGTGGCACAAGGAGACAGTCGTTCGATGTGAGGGGACAACCTATGCCGTCCACATCAAGGAGAAGTACGGCATCCGACCACATCAATTGACGCCTGATGAAAAGCTGGCCCAAAGGCAAGGCCGCTCGATTCGCGTACCCACAAGGGACTTTGTGGGCAAAGGCATCTTGGAACTTGTCGCTGGGCATCGGTGCTGGTTGGACGACCGCCACGGAAGAATCGAGGGTTGTCTCGATCAGGTCGTAGGCCACATGTTGGAGGGGGTGGAGGTGGATCGTCGTGAGCGTGAGCGTCGAGAAGCTGAATGGCGGGCCGCCAGGTTGGAGGAAGAACGTCAAGCTCAGATGAAGCGGGACATCGAGCGGCTGGGGTTCTATGGGTGGCTCTACGACGGGATGAGCGACGAGGACGTGGCTGCGATCAGGGCGACGAGCGTAAGGGCCGGAGTGGGCCTTTACGAGTGGTTGTACCGCGATGCGATGACGGAGGCACCAGACTTTGGGGGGCGGGGACTAGAAGATGACCTGGGCCAATCCAAGTAACCGCTGCGGGCTGCGGACGGGCAGAAGCCCAAAGCGTGAGACTTTGAGACTTGGGGCAAATCCTGGCCGAAATCGCTGTTCAATGTAGTCTCAGCGATCTGAACGCGGTGAGACTTGAAGTGGGCATCAACCACGGCAGTGAAGCCAAAGAAAAAGGCCACGAGAGCCGAAGCTCATCGCAGCCCATCCGGGGGCAACGTGATGCGATCATTGTCGCAGGGCGGGGCGAGTTTGCAAAGGGAATGTTGACCTTCTCAGCCAGCGTGCCGTCTTATGAGAGTGACGACCGCCGACCGAACGGCCGGGTCAAGCCCAGGCCACGCATTCAGCAGGATTGAAAGGTCGGTCGAGGTTGGACCAGACAACGCCTCAAGTGCGTCTGAGGGGATTGTGATCGCCTCTAGGACGGTGACTGCACTTTTGACTGCACAGCCAGAACCGGAAGATCGCAAGTTGTTGTCTTTGCCGCAGTTTACGTGCTTTGGATCGTCGCCAACTGCGCTAATGGCCCGGCAATTCAGGATTTGCGCCTCGTCGCCGTGCAGGCCGACAAATCGCGGTGCAGCGGGATGCATCCCGCTACATAGAGCCGCAGTATAGCAAGGTTTACTGCCTTCGCCAATCAGTAAGCGAATCACCGGACCATGGGAGCTTTGGTGCATGGAGGTGAATCGGAAGGAAGGCAGCGGAGCGGTGTTTCCTGTGATTTCAACTGTGGTTTGGGCTGTAGCGGTCTTGACGGTGTCGTGTCTCAAGCGCGTTTCACTGTCGCGATTCGAACGCGCAGACGTGATGCCGGACGACGGGTTTCCCGCGCGGGGCGAGGTCGACGCCGATGACGTCGAAGCGGATCGCCGCGTGGGGCATGCCCAGCCGGCGGGCGGCCTGCTGGCCGAGCGAGACGAGCTTGCGCTGCTTGGCGGGGTTGACGTGGATCTCGGGGCGGATGCCGCCGCCGGGGATCGATTGTGCGGAGTCGGCGAGTTCACGGGACTTCACCTCGACGACGACGAGCGACTTGCCGTCGGGGCTGCGGGCGAGGATGTCGATCTCGCCGTGGGCGAAGCGGAGGTTGCGGGCCAGGAGGCGATAGCCCGCGCGGCGGAGATGGCGGGCGGCGACGCGCTCGCCTCGGGGCCCGACGCCGCGGGCCGGCCAGAGGTCGAGCAGCCAGTCGAGCGGGTTCATGGGGAAGCACGAAGAAGAAGGGAGGAGCGATCAAGGGTGTGCAACTTGATTTGCACACCCGGGGGACGCGTCACTCAGGCTTCGCGTATCGGCTCAACGCGACGGCGAGCAGCGAGTCGCCCATTTCGTCGACGGGGTTGTAGCTGCCTTCGTTGAAGAGCCTGGCGCGGTATTGGGTCGAGAGGGCGTTGAAGCGCTGGCGCTTGAGGCGCTCCTCGATCTCGAGCTGGACGTCGCGCAGGGGCTTGCCCTGGCCGGAGTCAAAGGACTCGAGGCTGACCCACCAGAAGTTGTCGCCGACCTTGATGCGCGGGGTGTGCTCGCCGATCTTCAGGGCGAGCACGGCCTGGTTGAGCGGCTTGGGGTCGAAGATCTCGTCGCCGACGACCTTCTCCATGAGTCCGCCGGTGTCGCGCTTGTATTGGTTCGACGGCTCGCCGGCGATCTGCGCGAAGGGCTTGCCCGAGGCGAGGGCGTCGTCGATGCGCTGGGCCTGCGAGGGCTCGGCGACGCGGATGACGCGGAGCACGCGCCCGGGCGGGGGGTTGAAGTCGGCGTAGCGGTCGCGGTAGTAGCGCTCGATGTCGCGGCGGGTGACGTTGATCTTGGGGTAGAGCTTCTGCCGCATGTATTTCTGGACGATCAGCTTCTGCCGGGTCTCGGTGATCTTCTGGTCGATCGACTTGCCCTCGGTGCGGCGGAGCTCCTCGTTGGCGAGCGAGGGCGTGCCGCCGTAGCGGCGGACGAGGTTGGCCCGCTCCTCCTTGAGCATCTGCTGGAGGCCCTGCTGCTCCTGGTCGGAGAGGTCGCGCTCGGCCTCGCCGAGGATCAGGGCGTCGGTGACGATCTGGTCGAGGCGCGAGCCGATGAGCTGTCGGGCCTGCTGGCGGAACTGGAGGCGCGTGCGGGCCCGGCCCAGGGCGAGGAGCTGGTCGTGGATCGGCTCGAAGAGCGCGGTGGCGTAGATCGCCTGGCCGTTGACCTGCCCGACCATGGCGTCCATGGTGTAGGCCTCGTCCTGCCCGGCCTTGCGGGTGGTGGCGACGATGACCGGCTTGGGCATGCGGTCGAGCATGGAGGCGACGGCCTTGTCGCCGGGGTCGGGGGTCGAGGCGGAGGCAGCGTCATTGCTGGCCGGGGCATCGGGCGCGATGACGGGGACGGGTTGGCCGGCGGTCGCGGGCTTGGCGGCGGTGCCGGGTTTGCTGAGGCCGGGCGCGGCGCCTGAAGGGGTTCCGGAGGCGGGCGTCGGCGAGGAGGCGGCGAAATCTTCGGGCGTGAGTTCGCGCGGGCCGTCCGCCTTGGGGGAGGAGGAGCAGGCCGGCAGGGCGAGCGTGCCCGCGACGGCGGTCGCGGCCAGGATCCAGACGCGGATCGGTGTCATGCGGGGCAGTGTAACCCGCGGGTCGGGGCGGACCAAACGGGGGACGGCTGAACGTCGTGGGATCGTGAGGATGGGGTTTTCAAGCCCATCGATCGCATCGGGCTCCTTGTCCCGATGCGTTCGGTGGGGTGGGGCGCGCGGGTGGCTCCAGACCCCACCGAACCCGACGGCGTACCGTCGGGATCAGTGGGCTTGGGGTCCATGCACTTTGTCGGGGCGGATATGATCCCGGCATGATCTGCAAGATCCACGGCCTCCTCGAGGCGATCGAAGACAACACGGCCATGATCCGCACGCCCGGGGCGCTGACCTACGAGGTGATGGTCTCCGCCTACACGGCCGCGCGCCTGGGCGGATCGATCGACCAGGAGATCACGCTCTTCACGCTGCATTACCTCGAGGGGCAGAACCAGGGGGCGACGATGTACCCCCGGCTGGCGGGGTTCCTCGACCCGGCCGACCGCGAGTTCTTCGAGCTCTTCACGACGACCAAGGGGATCGGCAACAAGCGGGCTTTGCGGGCGATGACGATGGCGACGGGGCAGATCGCGATGGCGATCGCCGACCGGGATCTGTCGACGCTGCAGACGCTGCCCGAGGTGGGAAGGCGCACGGCGGAGACGATCGTCGCGGCGCTGCACGGGAAGGTGGACCGGTTCGTCGGGGCGGCGAGCGGGGCAGGCGACGCGAAGGCCGCGGGGATTCCGGGGGCGCCGATGCCGACGTCGGCCGTCTCGCGCGAGGCGGTCGAGGCGCTGGTGCAGTTGGGCGAGGTCCGGCAGCAGGCGCTGAACTGGGTCGACCAGGTGATGCGCCTCGCGGGGGAGAAGGATCGCCCGAAGGACGCGTCGGACTTGATCGCGCGCGTCTATCGGATCAAGGCGGGCGGGTGAGCACGTCGCGAGTCCGCACGATTGGCTTCCACGATTACCTGCAAGAAAATCGTGCGCCTCTTCAGGGCCAACGGCCCGTTTCATACCAGCCTGGGGCAAAGCCCCAGGAACGTGAATTGAAAAGTGATTTGAGGGCTGAAGGCCCGATTTATCCTGCCTTGAGGCAAGCGATGAAACGGGCCTTCAGCCCTCAAATCACGTTTGCGCGCATGCACCTGGGGCTTCGCCCCAGGCTGGTATGAGACGGGCCTTTGGCCCTCAAGAAAGAATCAAGCGATCCAAACATCGCAACAGAAGCGGTTGAGCAGGTTTGATTCACCTCACACGATCAGCGCCTTCCCCGGCGCGAGCTTCAACGTCTTCCCTTCGACCTTCGCGCTGAAGGTCTTCTCCCGCAGGTTGATGATCAGCCGGCGCGTCTTGCCCGCCTTTTGCCAAGCGGTGCAGCGGATGTCCCGCGCGTCGCCGGGGATCTCGATGACGCGCGGCAGGCGGGCGGCGACGGCCTTGGCGGACTCGCGCTTGAACGAGCCGAGGCTGGCGGGGGCGAGGCGCTTCTCGCCCTGCTGACGCGCGGGGAGCAAGCCGGTGAAGACGACGTCGAACCCCTTGGCGCGGAGCTCCTCGAGGCGGGCGATGGTCTTCTCGTGCAGGACCAGGCAGTCGGGGATGAGCAGGTGGCGGTAGCGGGCCTGGCCGAGGACGAGCTCGCCCTTGATGAGCGGAGCGGTCCAGAGCACCTGCTCGTCAAGGAAGTGTGTGCCGACCTGGTGGTCGAGGCAGGCGGCGAGCAGGTTGACGGTCGAGGCGCGCAGGCCGGTGGGGTCCTTCTGCCAGTCGGTCTCGATCATGTTGAAGCTGCGGATGGTCCAGAGGATCGCGACGGGGGCGACGGCGCGGGCCCCGTGGGTGACCTCCTGCAGGCGGGCGAGCTCGGCCTGGACCTTCTTCATGCCCGGCCAGAGCGGGCTGTTGGGGCCGTAGTTGGGCGGGTATTCGTACGCCCGCGGCCCGCGCACGGAACTGTAGGCGCAGTGGACCACCGGACTGGTCATGCCCATGACGGTCTGCCAGTAGAGCTGTCGCCCGAAGCCCTCGGCGGTGGCGTCGTCGCCCGCGCAGGCGCCCGACTCGCTCATGACGCCCATGAGGTTGTTCTGCTGCGCGTTCGCCACGGCCGCGGTGACGCCGACGCTGATCAACGGATGCCGATGGTCGCCCACCGCGGGGATGATCAGGTCGATGCCGGCGAGGTCGAAGTATTTGAAGAGCGGGAAGAGGTTGCCCAGGTAGAAGGATTGCTCGATGGGGTCGTCCTCGGGGCTGATGTGCCCGACGAGGAAGAGGCCGTGGTCGTGGCACCACTTCGAGACGGGCTTGAGCCACGATTCCTCGAAGCGCTGCCCGATGTACTGGCGGTAGTGGAGGCGGGTGAGGCAGGCGCGGTCGTTGGGGAGGTTGGAGAAGAGGTCGATGAGGCGCGGGCCCAAGTCGTAGCCGAACTTCCGGCGGAACTCGGCGGGCATGGCGCCGGTCCAGGGCATGAAGCTCATGCACTTGGGCTCGTCGGTGAAGATCGCCTTGATCTCCTTGCCGAACATGTCGCCCACCGTCTCGAGGTAGCGCTCGTGGGTGAGCTCAAGGAAGAGCTTCGTGCACTCGGGGTTGAGCGTGTCATGCAGGGCGCCCCAGCAGGACTCGTAGCTGGTGTGCCGGGCGACGAAGGCGACGAGCTTCATCCCCGCGGGGATCTCGGGCACCGTCACGGCGAACTCCGACTCGCGCGTGTCGGCCCGCTGGAAGTGGTAGAGCGGCGTCTGCGGGTAGAAGTTCCGGCTGTCCCACCGCTCCCAGATGCGCCACTGCCGGCGGAGCATCCCGACGCGTGGCGTGAGGTCGACATGCTCGCCCGTCTCGGGATTGACCAGCCCGCACCAGAGCAGGTTCCCGGTGGGGAAGCCGAAGATCGATTTGTCGCCCATCGCCTTCGGGTCGTATTCGAAGAGGTTGATCTCCCGGGCGCAGAACTCGGGGTGCTCGGCGACGATGCGCCCGCCCGCGGCGCCGCTGGGATAGGGGTCTTCGTCGTAGAGCCAGACGTCGAGCCCTTCCTCGCGGCAGCGGTGGCAGAGGGCGCGGATGAAGTCGAACCACTCGGTTCCGCCGTAGGGAAGCAGCAGACCCGGGCGCGGATGGAGGCAGACCGCGGTGACGTTGGGGTCGGCCGCGAAGGCCTTGAGCTGCGGCTCGAGCTCGGCCATGTCGCAGCGGTCGTTGAGGACCCAGAAGTAGGTCAGGCCTTTTTTGTGGAAGACGGGACGCGGCGTGCGGGCGAGGGAGCGGGTTGCGGGGCGGGTGGGCATGGCTGAAATGTCCGTGAAGCGGAAATCAAGAAGCGGAAACCAAAGGATCGCGGCGGCGTTTGTACGCCGGGGGTTTCGGGTTTGCAATGTTTCGGGACGTGCGGACGAATACCCCGCTGCGCTCACTTCACCTCGGCGATGATCATCTCATCCGCCTTGTCCGTCCGCGCCAGCACCTCGCCCTTGGCGCTGACGATCATCGCGCGGTCCTCGTCGGCGTAGAGCACCGTGCAGCGGTTCTCCAACGCCCGCACGAGCACGAACGATTCGTGGAACTTGCCCATGAAGCCGCAGCCGGGCAGGAGCAGGACCTTCATCCCCCGGCTCGCCTGGTCGAGGGCGTGGGCGGGGTGCTCGGCGTCGGAGCAGATGAGCATGCCGGTGGGGCCCAAGTCGAGGTCCCAGAGCGGGAGGGTTCCGGGCGGAGGCGTGCCCGTGGAGTTGCCCCGGCCGGGGCCGGCGAGCTTGTCGAGCTTGACGTGGCTGCCGAGGAACTGGCCGTCGCGCCCGACGAGCAGGCCGGTCTCCGCGACGTCGAGGTCGTCGGGCGGGCCGTGGTGGGCGTAGTAGGAGGCCGCGGCGAACATCTTGTGGCGGGCGCAGACTTGGCCGATCAATTTCGCCGTCGGGCCATTGATCGGCTCGGCGATCGCCACCTGCTCGGCGATGTTCCCCAGGAACAGCTCGCTCCCGCGGAAATACTCCGGCCCGAGCACCAGGTCGGCCCCCGCCTTCCCCGCCTGGTCCATCAGGTCCAGTCCGTGGGCGACGTGATCGTCGATGTACCGCTTCGCCACCTCGGCCTTGAATCGCTCGTCGCTGCAGGTCCGGCGGAAGGTCCAATCGAGCCTGAGGGTGATCGCGGCAAGTCGCATGGTGGGCTCTGGGCGGATGAGGCAGTGTGGATGAGGCGGAGTGGCTACGGGAGGCGGATGTCGCCGAACGACTCGAAGTAATAGCGGAACTTCAGGCGGGTGGGAAGTTGGCCGGCGTTCTTCGCGGCCGGCTTCCCGGGCGCGATTCCTGAAGAGGCGACAGCCTTGACCGAGACTAACAGGCGGATGCGCTGCTCGCCCGCGAACTTGCTGCCTTCGGGCTCGGCGAACTGGCCGCCGCTGTGGACCTGAACCTCCTCCACCCGACAGGTCTCGTCGTCGGATTCCGCGGCGTCGGCCGATCGCTCGATCTTCAAGTCGAAGGGGACGAGCGTGAGGTCGTCGAGGTCCCAATGCTGGAACTTCCCGTCCGCGGGCTTGGGCTTGATCGTGGCGTCGATGTGGTAGTAGTGCTGGTTGAGGTCGATCTTCTTCGTCGTCCGGGCGGGTTCGTCGTCGACATCGTCGCCCTCATCGTCGCCCCCCTCGGCGGCTTCGGAATCGTCGGGGGTGGTTCCGGGGGCGCTTCCGGGGGTGGGGGTGTCGAGGTCGATGCTCGGGGCGTCGGCAGGGGTGACGGAGTGGATCACCGCCGTCGCGTCGCGCAGCACCCGGCTCTTGCTGTCGAAGAGCCCGATGGCGAAGCGCTGCAGGAGCCGCTTGCCCACCAGCTTGAGGACGATCGGGGCGAGGATGACGAAGGCGACCAAGGCGCCGGCGACGCCCCATGGGCCCAGGAAGAGCCCCGCCAAATAAAGGGTCAGCGCCAGCACGGCGAGGGTGACCACGATTCCCACGAGGATGAGTCGGCACATGAGCGGGTTCCCGAAGGGAAACGGGGGTGGCTCGGAGACGAGAGGCGACGTGAAGGGAACGGGTGGCCCCTACACTAAGGAGAGGCGTGCCACATCGCAGCCGAAGGCTGCTATGTGCGAGTCACCCATGCGGCCAAGGTTGGCGGAGGTCTGTTCTCCTCTCTTGTCGACACAGGTGGAATCGGACGCCCGCAAGGCCCGGTGCTTCCGGTTGGCCGGCACACAGCAGCCTTCGGCTGCGGTGTGGCACGATCCAAGGTCGTTCGCGGCGTGGACGCTGCCGTGCTCGCGCGATTCATGGCCAATCCGCATCCAAAACCGCGCTCCCGGCCATGATCGCACACGCCCGTGGAGGCGTCCATGGGAAAATGGACAACTCGCCGCCGAGGGGACTGAATTTCTCTTGTTCTGCCTGCTGGCCGGGGCGAAGAATGATGGTATGATAACTCCCGCGTACGCGCTAACCGGCTTTACAATTGGGTTTTACGCGCATGTCGAAACCAAAGCGGACGCTGGAGTGGGTCCGCCGTGCTTGGCAGGCGGCGATGATGCCGACCGGCCTTGTGAACACGGCTCACCAGCCTTCGGCCATCCCCCGCTCGGCCACTTTCACCGGCCTTGAGCCCCTCGAAAACCGGGTGATGCTCGTCGCCGACTTGGCCGTCATCTCGCTGGTCTACCCCGCGGGCAACCACCTCGCCGGCACCAGCTACGGCGAGACCATCACCTACAAGAACATCAAGACCGACGGCACCGCCACCGGGCCGTTCCACATCGGCTTCCGCCTCACCCAAGATGCCGTCTGGGGCAATGGCGACGACTTCATCATCGGCGGCTATGACGAGACCACCGGCCTCGCCCCCGGGCAGCAATCCGTCCAAGGCGTGACGGTCACCATCCCCAGCAACGTCCCGCTGGGCAACTACCGCGTGGCGGTCCGCGTCGACACCGCCGGCGCCGTCTCCGAGGGCGGCGCGACGGGCAACAACACCTACTTCTCCCCCGCCGCCGACTTGGTGATCGTCCCCTCGGGCGTCAACCCGCCCCACGCCGACGCCACCGCCGCCAACGTCACCGCCGGCGGGGCGTCGACCTACACCTTCACCGTCGCCTACACCGACAACACCGGCGTCAAGCTCGCCGACGTCCTGAACAACAACACCATCGTCACCGTCACCGGCCCGGGCGGCCCGCTCGTCGCCTCCTTCGTCTCCACCACCGCCTCCATCGACGGCACGCCCATCACCGCCACCTACCGCATCACCCCCCCGGGCGGCACGTGGGACAGCACCGACAACGGGACCTACAACATCTCCGTCGCCGGCACGAAGGTGCGCGACCTCGACGGCAACTACCTCGTCGCGGGCGGCATCGGCTCCTTCGCCGTCGACATCCCCGTCGGGCCCACCGTCTCCGCCTCCGCGAGCGACATCTCCAAGGGCGGCGGTCTCTTCGAGACCTTCACCGTCACCTACTCCGACCCCGACGGCGTGCGCGTCGTGACCCTCAACGGCAACAACAACGCCGTGCAGGTCGTCGGCCCCGCGGCCCAGGTGCAGAACGCGACCTTCGTCTCGATGAACAGCTCGGTCAACGCCCCGGTGGTCGTGGTGACCTACCGCGTGCCCGCGCTCTCGAGCCCGTTCAACGAGAACGACAACGGCAGCTACACCATCCGCGTCGTCGCCAACCAGGTCAGCAACGTCCACGGCGTCTTCGCGCTTGCCCAGGTCGTCGGCTCGTACAGCGTGAACGTCACCAACCCCGCGGCGATGTTCGCCTACTTCGACGAGGCCTTCTACCGCAGCAGGAACCCCGACGTCGTCACCGCGATCAACAACGGGCTCTACGTCTCGGGCTACCAGCACTTCGTCATGGCGGGGCAGATGGAGGGGCGGGCGCCCTCGCCGTTCTTCAACGAGTCGTTCTACCGGGCGAAGAACCCCGACGTGGACCAGGCGGTGATCGCCCACTCGTTCGACTCGGGGTTCGAGCACTTCGTCCGCCTCGGCATGGCCCAGGGCCGGCGCCCCTCGCCGATCTTCGACCCCGGCTACTACCTGCAGTCGAATCCCGACGTCGCCGCGGCCGTGAACTCGGGCGCGTGGAGCTCGGCCTACGCCCACTTCATCGCCGCGGGCTACAACGAGGGGCGCAGCCCCACGCCGCTCTTCCAGCAGGCGTCGTACCTCGCACGGTATCCCGACGTCGCCATCGGCATCGCGAACCACGCCTTCAAGAACGCCCTGCAGCACTTCATCCTCTCGGGCTATTACGAGGGGCGCGACCCGGGCTTTCTCTTCGACTCGCGCTGGTACCTCGCCCGCTATTCCGACGCCGCGGCCGCAGTGGCAAACCACACCGCCGCGTCGGCCGTCGACTACTACCTGCGCTTCGGCATCGGGCTCAAGCAGAGCCCCACGCCCTACTTCGACGAGGGCTACTACCTCGGGCGATACCTCGACATCGCCGCCGACGTCACCGCGGGCACGCTGCTCTCGGGCTTCGAGCACTACGCCCGCTTCGGGCAGTTCGAGGGGCGCACGTCCTCGATCTACTACGACGACGGCTACTACAAGTCGAAGAACCCCGATGTGGTCGCGGGCGTCGCCTCGAAGGCGACGGGCTCGGCCTTCGAGCACTTCGTGCGCTCGGGCCTGAAGGAGGGGCGCAAGCCCTCGCCGTTCTACGACGAGAAGTTCTACCTCGCCAAGAACACCGACATCGCCGCCGCAGTCACCGCGGGGACCTACAGCTCGGGCTACGTCCACTACATCCTCTTCGGGCAGACCGAGGGGCGCAGCCCGTCGATCTACTTCGACGAGGCCTACTACCGGGCGAGCAACCCGGACGTGAAGGCCGTGATCAAGCCCGGCGGATGGCGCTCGGGCTTCGAGCACTACATGCTGGCGGGCGCGAAGGAGAACCGCAACCCGATCCTGCTCTTCAGCGAGTCGTACTACCTCACGGTCTACACCGACGTGAAAGCCGACGTCCTCAACGGAAAGCTGCCCAGCGGCTACTACCACTACCTGATCCTCGGGCAGAACGAGGGGCGCAACCCCTCGGCCTACTTCGACGACAAGTTCTACCGCCTCCGCAACGCCGACGTGGTCTCGGGCATCGCCGCGAAGAAGTTCGGCTCGGCCTTCGAGCATTACCTGCTCTTCGGGATCAAGGAAGGCCGCTCGCCCACGCCGTACTACAACGAGAAGGTCTATCTGCAGATGTACCCCGACATCAAGACGGCCGTGCTCAACGGCGTCTATTCCTCGGGCTACGTCCACTACGTCCTCAGCGGGCAGACCGAGGGGCGCAGCCCGTCCTTCCTCTTCAACGAGACCTACTACCGCACGACCTACACCGACGTGGCGGGGACCATCAAGCCCGGCGGGTGGAAGTCGGGCTACGAGCACTACGTGACCGTCGGCGCGAAGGAAGGGCGCAACCCGCTCGCCCTCTTCAGCGAGAGCTACTACAAGGCGACCTATCCCGACGTCGTCACCGGGATCAACAACTTCTCCTGGCCGTCGGGCTACTGGCACTTCCTGGTCTACGGCCAGGCGCTGCACCGCAACCCGATCTCGACCTTCAACGAGAACTATTACCTCACGACCTACCCCGACATCGCCAACGCCGTCACGCAGGGTTTCTACGCCTCGGGCTGGGAGCACTACCTGCGGTTTGGGCAGACGGAAGACCGGCACGGCACGGCGTGAGGGTGGTTGAAAAGGCTTGGCGTTTCCCGTCGACGCCCCGTCTGCGCTTCCGCGCTGGCCAGCTCAATCAGCCACGTCATTGGCCGCACCATCATCACGGCCGCTTGGCTCGAATCGCTTCGCGGCTTCACGAAGCAGCCTCAGGATTTTCTTGCGCTCGCCGTCCATGCGCTGCTCGGCCCGATCGATTGCCGAAAGCTGCATCCAGCCGCGAAGCGTGGGGTTGGCTCCTGCGTCCAAGAGCCGCTGAACGATCGCACAAGAACACTGGTCGGCGCCTTGCGTCAGTGGTGGACCGGAGGCTTTGGATTCGTCACTGGCGTTCACGTCCGCGCCCGCGCTCAGAAGAATTTCGACGACTTCAAGATGATTGTTCTTCACCGCCCAATGCAACGGCGTATAGCCCAGGAAATCACGCCGATTCACCGGATATTTCGCTTCCAGCAACTCGCGGACTTCCGCGACATCGCCGCCCATGGCCGCGGTATGCAGATACTCGCGCTCGACATCATCGCTGGAGTCGGGGTTCATGGGCCATGCTCCGGAAATTGAAACCTGCGCACCCGGTCCGGCAGGAACACCCTCACTCCACAAACCGCACCGGCGTGCCGACCTTCACCATGCGGGCGAGGCGGATCGCATCCCAGTTGGTGAGGCGGATGCAGCCGTGCGAGCCGGTCTTTCCGATCATCTCGGGGTTGGGCGTGCCGTGGATGCCGTAGCCCGGCAGCGCCAGGCCGACCCACGCGAGTCCGACGGGGTTCCGCGGCCCGGGCTTGATCTGCAGCTTCCGCGTCTCGTTCCTCTCCTCGGGCCACATCTTGGGGTCGAAGGTGTAGTTCGGCTCGAGGGCGACGACCCGCACGACCGTCTCGCCGCGGGGGCGTTTCTCGACGAACTTGGCGATCGAGCAGTTGAACTGCGCCACCGGCCGGCCAGAGTCGTCGAGCGGGGTGACGGTCTTGCACCCCAGGTGGACCTCGATGGCCGCGGCCTTGGGGAGCTTGGTGAAGATCGACGTCGACGACGCGACGTTGGGCAGCACGACGCTGTCGCCCGGGCTGAGGTTCGTGAGGTCGACCCCGGGGTTCAGCCTCTGCAGCAGGGCCTTGGTGCAGTGCCCGCGCTCGGCGAGCATCTCGGGCACCGTCTCGTAGGTCATGCGGGGCAGCTCCGCCCGCGCGCTCCACGCCCGCGGGATCGGGCCGACGGCGTCGAGGTCGTCCTGCAGGATCTCCTGCGAGGAGAGGGTGGGCACTTCGCCCAGGTCCGGCATCGCGGGGCGCTCGGCGTCGGGATCGTCGCCTGCCTTCCTCACGGCCGGGGACTTGCGCCAGCAGGCGACCGCCGCGGTGGTCTTGGGCCCGGGCCTGCCGTCGATCACGCCGGGGGAGAAGCCCGCGCGGTCGAGGGCGACCTGCAGGCGCAGGACGTCGACGGCGGGCGTCGCGGGTGAACCTGGTCCCGCCGGCCGGCGGGCGCGCGATGGCGTGGCCGGGCGCGCCGGGTGGGTCGACGCGGCGTCCTGAGCCGCCGCGGGATCGGCGAGCATGACGAGCGACAGTAGCGCCAGCCCGCCCGCGCGCAGAATCATTGGGTTCGCCCTCATGCCTCTGTTCATCGACCACCCGCGCGGGAAAACTTTCCCGTCGCCGGAAATGGTAGATTCATCCCTCCCCAAAGGACTTGATTCCCCACGACTTTCCCCTTTTCGAGCCTCACCCATGCTGAAAATCGCCTCCATCGGCGCCGGCGGACGCGGCGGGATCGTGCACCTGGCCCACAACCCCGCGGAGGGGGCCACGCTCGTCGCCGCGTGCGACAAGTCCAAGGCCGTCGCCGACCACTACACCGGCAAGTACCCCGGCCTGGCCTTCTTCGACGACTACCGCAAGCTGCTCGCACACGACAAGTACGACGCCGTCTTCGTCACCACGCCCGACTTCCTGCACGAGGAGATGGGCGTCGCCGCCCTCGAGACCGGCGCGGCCGTCTACCTCGAGAAGCCCATGGCGATCACCCTCGCCGGGTGCGACCGCCTGCTTGCCGCCGCGGCGAAGCACGGCAACCGGCTCTTCGTCGGGCACAACATGCGCTTCTTCCCCGTCATCGAGAAGATGAAGGAGATCATCCTCTCGGGGCGCATCGGCAACGTGCAGGCGATCTGGTGCCGGCACTTCGTCGACTACGGCGGCGACGCCTACTTCAAGGACTGGCACTCCGAGCGCCGCTTCGCCACGGGGCTGCTCCTGCAGAAGGGCGCGCATGACATCGACGTCATCCACCACCTCGCGGGGGCCCACACCGTCCGCACCGTCGGCATGGGCAAG
>JAPLMQ010000270.1 GCA_026386955.1 Planctomycetota bacterium | reverse complement strand
GACCGGCACCGGCAAGACCGCCGCCTTCGGCCTGCCCATCCTCCACTCGCTCGACAAGGAGACGCCCATGGGGGCGCTCATCCTCGTGCCCACGCGCGAGCTGGCGGCCCAGGTCGCCGCGGAGATCGAGGAGCTCGGGCAGTTCACGCCCATCCGCGCCTCGTGCATCATCGGCGGCGAGTCGATGCGCCACCAATCCAAGGACCTCAAGGCCGGCGGGCACATCATCGTCGGCACGCCCGGGCGCGTGATGGACATGCGCGACCGCGGCGAGCTCACCTTCGACAACGTGCGATTCGTCGTCCTCGACGAGGTCGACCGCATGCTCGACATCGGCTTCCGCGACGACATCCGCAAGATCCTCAAGCAGGTCCGCCTCGAGCACCAGACGATCTTCTGCTCCGCGACCCTGGGCGACGAGATCGAGCGCCTCGCCCGCACCTTCATGAAGCCCGACGCGCAGAAGATCATGACCATCGGCGCGTCGCTGACCGTCTCGCAGGTCGAGCAGAAGTACCTGGCCGTCGCCCCCTGGGACAAGCGCACGCTGCTGCTCCACCTCCTCAAGCACGAGGAGCCGGACACCACCGTCGTCTTCTGCCGCACCAAGGCGACCGTGCACCGCGTGGCGGAGTACCTCAGCGACAAG
This sequence comes from Planctomycetota bacterium, assembly GCA_026386955.1. Taxonomy (GTDB): domain Bacteria; phylum Planctomycetota; class Phycisphaerae; order Phycisphaerales; family Phycisphaeraceae; genus JAPLMQ01. The sequence goes on along the minus strand of JAPLMQ010000270.1, from coordinate 7,462 downwards.
GGCATCGACTGCCGCGAGATCCACGGCGACCTCGCCCAGAACAAGCGCAACCGCGTGATGGAGTCGATGCGCAACGGGAACCTCGACGTGCTGGTGGCGTCGGACCTGGCCGCCCGCGGGCTCGACATCGACCACATCTCTCACGTGATCAACTACGACCTGCCCGACGACCCGGAGGTCTACGTCCACCGCATCGGGCGCACCGCCCGCGCCGGGCGCCGCGGCATCGCCTGGACCTTCGTCATGCCCGACCAGGGGCAGATGCTCACCGAGATCGAGAAGCTCACCGGCGTGCTCATCGAGAAGATGGACTACCCGGACTTCAAGCCGGGACCGGTGCCCGCCGACGCCCCCAAGTTCCACACGCCCTCCACCTCGCGCCCCGACCCGCTCGCCACGCTCGCATCGCGGGCCCAGCCCCTGGCGGCCACGGAGACCGAGGACGCAGCGGAACTCGCGAGGCGCTTCCCCGGCGGGGTGGTTCCCCAGAGCGCGCCCAAGCGGACGCTGGGGTCGAAGTTCAAGTCGCGGCGATAGCGCGACGAGGGCCATGACGCTCGATCGGATGGATCCGGAGGCCGCACGATGCGTTCCGCGCTCCTCACAATTCTTGCGTTGCTCCTGCAATTGACGCCCTCGGCTGCCTTCGCTGCAATCAAGCCCGACGTCCTCGTCGCCTCCGCCCGCAGCCAAGTGGGCGTGACGGTTTCATACGACCCAGCCTATCGCAAGCTCGCCTACCCCGGCGGCGACGTGCCCAAGGAGACCGGCGTCTGCTCCGACGTGGTCGTCCGCGCCCTGCGCGGCCAAGGCTTCGACCTGCAGAAGGAAGTCCACGAGGACATGGCGAAGGATTTCGACGCCTATCCGAAGAAATGGGGATTGAAGAGGCCGGACGCGAACATCGACCACCGCCGCGTGCTGAACCTGATGACCTTCTTCCGGCGGCGGGGGGAGTCGCTCGATGTCGAACCCAAGCCCGATCGCTACGCGCCGGGCGACCTCGTCGCCTGGGATCTCGGGGCAGGCTTGACCCACATCGGCGTCGTCTCCGACCGGAAGACGGCCGACGATCGCCCGCTGATCATCCACAACATCGGCGGCGGAGCCCAGGAGCAGGACATCCTGCTGCGGTACCGGATCATTGGGCATTTCCGGCTGAAGTAGGCCAAGGCATCCGAAGTCACCCCGCCAACGGCCGATTCAACTCCGTCCGCCATTTCGACGAATCGTTCCCCGACTCCGGGCCGACGAGGTAGCACTCCCAGAGGTCCTCGCGGGTGTTGAGCTTCTGGGAGCCGATCCACGTCATGAACTCGCCCCAGCCGGCGCCGAGGCCTTCGTAGCCGCCGTGGTATACCGTCCGCGCGACCTTCGAGGCGGCGATCTCGCCGGGCTTCACCCGGCCGACCGGCTTCACCGGCGTCTTGACCGGCACGCAGATCTCGAAGTCGAAGGTGTCGGTCGGGCGGCGGAAGTGGTGCGTCAGCCACGGGCCTGCCGGCGCGATCTTCTGCGCCCCCAGGGCCGCGAAGACCTCCTGGATGCCCGGCCCCATGTGCTGCATGATCTCCTTGCTGGGCACCAGCAGGCGGAGCGTGGCGACGAGCATCGCGGGCGATTGCGTGATCTGCGGCGTGTCGATCATGGGGAACTCCTTGGCGTTTGCCTTGTGTTGTTAGCCGGAAGCGCAAGCGACGGGACGGGGGTCGACCAATTTGCGGCAGCGCCGGGGGTACTGCGTCCTCATCGCGAATTCCATCCGCGCGGTCGACTGATCGACCCCCGTCCCGTCGCTTGCGCTTCCGGCTAACAATTGCAAGACGATTCGCCGCCTCAATCCTGCAGCACCACCACGTCGCGCGGGTCGATCCCGATCCGCACGGCGTTTTTGTTGCCATAGACCGGGCGCGGGTTGATCTCGAAGGCCTTGAGCCGGAGCGTCTCGCCCAGCGCCAGCGTGTGCTGGGCCATCTCGCCCAGGAAGACCGTTTCGACGCGCTTGGCGTTGAGGACGTTCATCGCGGCCGAGGCGGGCGTGTTGGGCGTAGGCGCGTTGCCGTTGGCGGGGGAGTTGAGCAGCCGGATCGCCTCGGGGCGGATCGAGCAGGTCACGCCCCCCGCGGCCGGGAGGTCGGCCGGGTAGCTCGTCGACCGCAGCTTCCCCGCGGGCGTCTCGAGCGTCACGGGCTGCCCCGCCGCGCGCGACGCCCCCTCCCCGATCACCTCCGCCGTGATGAAGTTCGTCTCGCCCAGGAAGTCGGCCACGAAGCGGTTCGCCGGCCGCTCGTACATCGCCCGCGGCTCGCCCACCTGCACGAGCTTGCCGTCGCGCAGCACCGCCATCCCGTCGGCCATCGACAGGGCCTCCTTCTGGTCGTGCGTCACGTAGACGGCCGTGATGTTCGCCGCCTTGCAGATCTGGCGGATCTGCGAGCGCATCTCCAGGCGCAGCTTCGCGTCGAGGTTCGACAGCGGCTCGTCGAGCAGCAGCACCGAGGGCTCGATCACCAGCGCCCGCGCCAGCGCGACGCGCTGCTGCTGCCCGCCCGAGAGCTCGTTGGGCCTGCGGTCGGCGTAGGGCATCATCTGCACGTTCTTCAGGGCCGCCTCGACGCGCCGCGTGGTGTCGGCCGCGGAGACCTTGCGCACGTTGAGCCCGAAGGCGACGTTCTGCCGGACGGTCATGTGGGGCCAGAGCGCGTAGCTCTGGAAGACCATGCCGCAGTTGCGCCGGTTGGGCGGGAGGTGGGTGACGTCCTGCCCGCCGAAGTCGATGCTGCCGCCCGAGGGGTCGATGAATCCGGCGATCATCCGCAGCAGCGTGGTCTTCCCGCACCCGCTGGGCCCGAGCAGGAAGAAGAGCGACCCGGCGGGGATGGATAGGTCGACGCCGTCGACCGCCACGGTCTGGCCAAAACGCTTGCTCAGGCTGCGCAGGGTGATGGGCAACATCGTTGGGAGAAGATAGCAGATCAAAGCAAGGTGGCGATAGGTGTGAGGGCGAGAGGCGTCAATTTCAGAAACGCGACACAAAACTGTACGCCGTCCACATCAATCCGGCGATCGTGAGCGCGACCATCACCCGGGCCCTCTTTCGACTTATCGTGGGAGACCGAAGGATCCACCATGACACCCAGACGGTGCCTGCCAACGTGAGCACCAGTCCAAGAAGGGCAAAGAGCAAAGAGGTGAACAAGGCGAGCAACACCCCGATGCACACGATTGAGAATCGGATGACAACAAGGCCCAGTTCGCGCCATTCGGAGTGATAGTGACGTGCTGGCGCCCATTCCTGCAATTGGGTTCGCAGGGCCTCGTATGCGGCGATTCCTTCGGGGGCCTCGATCCGGTGCCGGGTATTGGCCCCGTAAACCGCAACTCCGACGTTCGGGCGTTCGGAGATTCCAGATGCCTCGTTTCTGCGTATGCGGACGTCTCGGTTGCCGGGAAACCGGCAAAGAAGTTCATCGAAGCCCAATATCAGCACCCATCCCGTCAGGTTTTGCCTATGGCTTCGTAGTTGGCGAGCGTTCAGGAACGCTTGGAAAAGCGCGATCGCAATGCCAAAAATGATTCCCACTCCAACGCCAACAAGCACCATGAATGCAATGGTTGGGATGATGCAGAGCAAAAACACCGTCACGGTGATTTTGAGTGTCGCGTCGCGCATTTCCTTCTTCACGTTGAGCGCATCAAGGACGAAGAAGGAAATGCGTTCCCCGCCGGGAAGGCCTTCACGCACGGATCGTCCGCACTCGGGGCATGCTGCATCGAGAGATGCGGTGAACAGGTCGTGTCCGCAGCCGGCGCAGGGGAAATGAACGGTCACCGTCCGGCCCGGGTGGCCTGCGGATTCGGCTTGCGTTTGTACGGCCTCTGCACTCATGAATGTCCCCCTGAACTGAACTCGAGACATGCCCGGACGCCGTCGCCACTTTACCCCGTCAACCCTTCATCCTGCAGCGTCTTCCTGATCGCCGTCTCCGCCAGGCGCACTGTGCCGTGGTCCATCTCCGTCAGCGCCTTGGCGAACGCGTCGGCGTCGGGCGCGGCAGCGTCGACGAACCCCTTCACCTTCGCGACGCTCGCGGCGACCTGATCGCGATACTCGGCGTCGATCGCGTCGCCGACCTTCGCGAGTTGGCGCTCGATGGCGCGGATGTCGAGCCGGGCCTGGTTGCGCAGGTCGATGAGCCGGTGGGCGGTCATGTCCTCCCGCGCGTGGGCGAGGCTCTGGGCCTCGATCTGCCGCACCTCGTCCCGGCTGAGCCCGTGGTTGGGGACGATCTGGATCCCGGCCGACTTCTCGCTGCGCTTCTCGATCGCCGAGACGTTGAGGATGCCGTTCGCGTCGACCAGGAAGGTCACCTCGATCTTGGGCAGCCCCGCGGGCATCGGGGGGACGCCCTTCAACTCGAAGCGCCCGAGCGACCGGCAATCCTTCACCAGCTCGCGCTCGCCCTGCAGGACGTGGATCATCACGCTGGTCTGCCCGTCGACGTAGGTCGAGAAATTCTCGCGGGCCCGGCAGGGGATCGTCGAGTTGGCGACGATCAGCTTCGCGACGGCGCCGCCCATCGTCTCGATGCCCAGCGAGAGCGGGATGACGTCGAGCAGGAGCATGTCGCGGTTGATGCCCGCCAGGATCGAGGCCTGCACCGCCGCGCCCAGCGCGACGACCTCGTCGTGGTTCAGCGCGGTGTAGGGCTCGCTGCCGAAGACCTCCGCGACGCGCCGGCGGACGAGCGGGATGCGCGTCGAACCGCCGACCATCACGACGCGCTGGATGTCGCCCGGGCCGAGCTTCGCGGAGCGGAGCACGCGGCGGCAGCAGTCGATCGTGCGCTCGACCCACGGGGCGATCATGGCCTCGAGTTCGCCGCGGGTGATCGTCCGCTTGTAGAGGCGGCCGCCGCCCAGGTCGATCTCGACCGCGCCCGACTCGTTCTCCGAGAGGCGGATCTTCGTCGCCTCGGCGAGCGTGCGCAGGGCCTGGAGCGTGGCGGGGGGGAAGGCCAGCCCGGCCCCGAACTGCTTTTGGATCTCGCCTTGGAAGAGCGCGATGAGCATCTGGTCGACGTCGTCGCCGCCCAGGTGCGTGTCGCCCGCGGTGGCGAGGACTTGGTCGATCGAGCCCCCGCCCCCGGAATTGCCCCCGGAAGCGCCCGTGGCGGGAGCAACCTCGCCGGGCTTCGTCTCCGTCGGCGCGTGTTGCAGCCGGAGGATCGAGACATCGAACGTCCCGCCGCCCAGGTCGAAGACTGCGACGGTGGCGTCGGCGTGGCGCTGGTCGAGGTTGTAGGCCAGGGCCGCGGCCGTCGGCTCGTTGACGATCCGCAGCACCTCGAGCCCGGCGATGCGCCCCGCGTCGCGCGTCGCCTGCCGTTGGGCGTCGTCGAAATAGGCCGGCACGGTGATCACCGCGCGGCGGACCGGTCGGCCGAAGTGGGCCTCGGCCCGCTCGCGCAGCTTGGCGAGGATGATCGCGCTGACCTCCGGGGGCGAGAAGACCCGCTCGCCCACGCGCACGCGGGCCGTGTCGTTCTCCCCGCGGACGACTTCATAAGGGAGGTAGGCCAGCTCGGCGTCGACGTCGTCGCGACCGCGCCCCATGAGGCGCTTCACGCTGAAGACCGTCTCGCGCGGGAAGCGCACCGCCTCCGTCCGCGCCTCCTGTCCGACGGCCTCGACATCGCCGGTCCCGCGGTTGAACCGCACGACGCTGGGCAACAGCGATCGGCCCAGCGCGTCGGGGATGATCCGCGGGCCGCGTTCGTCGCACCAGGCGACGAGGCTGTTGGTCGTGCCCAGGTCGATGCCGACGATCGGGTCGGCCTGGGCGGCGGAGGCGGGAGGCGTTGCTTGCGACATCGGAGCAGAGTGTAACCAACGCCGCGTGGCCGATCTGAGCAACATCGTTGCCGCCCCCGACGGCGAAGCTCTGGGTTACTAAGCGCTGGATTGGCAAAGCGCCTCGGGTGCCACGGGTGGCTTGTCCACCCGTGGAGGCTGGCTGTGCATCGTGCCATGTCGGAAGTGGCTCAAGAAGCCCATTTCCCGAGTCCTTGCGTCTCCGTGTGTCTCACCACGGGTGGCAAGCCACCCGTGGCACACAGCGGCCGAGGCCGATCGCCCCGCCCCGGTATGATGTCCCTCCGCCGCCTCACAAGGACCGCCCGCATGTACGAGATCACCATCGCCAAGGCCTTCGCCGCCGCCCACGCCATCCGCCTGCCCGACGGCTCGCTCGAGCCGGTGCACGGCCACAACTGGCCCATCGAGGTCAGCGTCGCCTCGGCCGGGCTCGACGCGATCGAGACCGTGATGGACTTCCACATCCTCGAGAAATCGCTCGACGCGCTGATCGCCAAGGTCCACAACCGGCACCTCAACGAGGTCGAGCCGTTCATCGGCACGAAGGTCAACCCCACGGCCGAGCGCGTCGCGTGGTGGATCGCCAACCAGATCAGCCTCACGCTGCCCGAGGGCGTGCGGCTGACGCAGGTCCGCGTGGGCGAGGCACCCGGCTGCTTCGCGACCTATCGGCCTTGAACTATCCGCATCAACCCGTACAATCTTCCGCCCGCGCCGACATAGCTCAACTGGTTAGAGCGAGGGATTCATAAGCCCTAGGTTCCCGGTTCGAGTCCGGGTGTCGGCATTTCGGCTAAACCCCTTAGAAATAAGGGGTTTCGCATTTCAGGGGAAAGCGATAGCGAGAACCAAAACCGCCCCCGTGCTACCCCCGTGCTACCGCAGAAGGAAATCCGGGGGTTATCCACAAACGGCGTTGCGTCGAGCCCCGCGCATGAAAAAACCGGGGCAGCCTCGCGACTACCCCGGCGGCGGGAGCATCGAAGGGCCGGCGTCAGGTTTCCCCGGCGCGGGCCGAAGTTAGGTCGTGGTGGTGACGATCTCGGCCGCGGCTTGGGCCTCGCCGATCTCCGCCAACTCGCGGGCGTCAAGCTCGCGCAGGGGAACGGCGTCCAGGTCGACCACGCCCTCCGTCCAAAAGCCATAGGCGATCGTCGTCGAGCCCTGTAGGACATGCCCACCACGCGCCGCGATCAGCGCCGTCTCTTCGGTGGAGAGCAGGTCCAGACGGGCGAGGTAGTCGCGCTGCGTTTCGTAGATTGCGTCGAAGTCGTCCCGCGTGGCCAGTGTCGCCGGCTTGCCCCCGCTTGGTGGTCACGATCTCGGCGTCCTCGATGACCTCGCCCGTGCGGCGGTCCACCACGCTCTGAACGTGCGCGGCTGTGACCTTGCCGGCGGGGGCGGTGTCCGTGGCTTCCTTCCATGCGTCGGCGCGTTCGGCGGCGGGCAGGGCGGAGAGGGGGCGAACCTGGCGCTCATTGGCCGACCTGATGGTCTGGGCCATGTTCTACATTGAATGCGTCAGGTGTTTCTGAACCACTGTTCCGATTTCACCGACGTTCTCGGAAGGATCAATCAACTGGCG
>JAPLMQ010000188.1 GCA_026386955.1 Planctomycetota bacterium | reverse complement strand
AGGGCGGGGCCGCGATCGCGCCGTCGGTCGCCAACGCCCTGCGCATCAACCCGCTCAGCGGCGAGCCGGAGCTGAAGGTCTACCGCCCGTCGGTGGTCTGCGGCGCGCCTTACTTCTCCGACTACATGATGTCTGGCCGGTCGGGCATCTACGACTTCGCCGACGACAGCGGGATGCGCTTCGTCGGCGGCGTGAAGACCCGCTGCACCACGCCGCAGGTCGTCGCGCTGGGGTTGATCATGATCTCCGACGAGACGGGCCATTGCTCCTGCAACCTCCCGTTCCGCACGACGCTCGCCCTCGCGCCGGCCGAGCGCCGGCTCAACGAGGATTGGGCGATGTTCCACGACCGCACGCCCGACACGCAGCTCCGACGCGCGGCCATCAACCTGGGCGCGCCCGGCGACCGCCGCGACGACCAGGGCACGCTCTGGCTCGGCTTCCCGCGCCCGCCCGCCGACAAGGGCATGGGCAACTCCCTCGCCGCCGGCAAGCAATACACCGTCGCCAACCCCGGCGACTGGCTCCGCTTCACGCCCCCGGCCATGCAGGTCCCGCTCGAGATCGAGACCTACGGCGGCCCGCTCGCATATCACCCCGAGGAGGACGTCTACACCGCCTACGGCTGGTCCTCCTCCTGGGGCGCGAACCGCAAGGGCCTGCCGTTCGGCCCCAACCGCGTGAATCCCGACCGCGTCATCGTGCAGGGCACCGACCGCCCGTGGATCTACGCGTCGAGCTACCGCGGCATCCGCAAGGCGACGCTCAAGCTCAACTTCATCAAGCCCGTCGCCTCGGTGGCCTGCGACAAGCCGCCCGCGCTCGACGCCGCGCTCGCGGGGCCGGCGTGGGCGGGCGAGCCGCAGATCGCGCTGCCCTTCACCGGCACGAAGGTCTACCTGCGCCACGACGCGGCGAACCTGTACTTGGCCGCACGCCGGCCGTCGGTGGTCAACCGGCTCGGCGCGGTCTCGCCCTGGTCGAAGTCGACCAAGGGCGACGACGCCGCGGTTTGGCTGGACGACTCGATCGAGTTCTTCCTCTCGGACGCGAAGGGGAAGGGCGTCGTGCACCTGGGTGTCTCGGCCTCGGGGGCGCGCTACGACGCGCTGGCCTCGGGCGGCGACCTGGAGGACAAGGCTTGGGGTGGGCCGTGGAAGAGCGCGGTCGTCGCCGACGAGAAGGGGTTGGCCTTCGAGCTGGCGATCCCGTGGTCGACGCTCGCGGGCGCGGGGCTCGACCGCGACCAGATGACGATCAACCTGCTCATCAACCAGCGCGACGTGACGGGCGAGGCCAACAAATACCCGGGCAACCTCGGGCGGAACTTCTCCGAGGCGGAGCGCGCCTCGGAGGCGATGGTGTCGCTGGGCATCCGCGGGCGCAGCCGCTGCGAGCACTTCGCGCCGATGGGGCTGGGCACTGCTCCGACGCTCCCGCCGCGCTCCTTCGCCGTGCGGCTGCACTTCGCCGAGCTCGACGACGTGAAGCCCGGCCAGCGCGTCTTCGACGTGAAGATCCAGGGGCAGACGGTGCTGCGGAACTTCGATGTGCTCAAGGAGGCGGGCGGACGCGAGAAGGCGGTCGTGAAGGAGTTCAGCCACATCCAGGCGGGCGATACGATGGCGGTGGAGTTCGTCCCCGTCGTGACCATTGCGCCAGTTGGGACGATGCCCGCCGAGCCGACGCCGATGTCGGGCCCGATCCTCAGCGGGCTGGAGGTGGAGGAGGAGAACGCTGCGGGGGCCGCATCGCCGCGGCCGTGACGGTGGGGGAGTGACGGAGTTTGACTTGTCACGCGTCGTTGCGGACGCGAATTCAATCGCATCGAACGGATCGTTTTTAGTCTCCGCTTGTGATGAGACCTTCGCCTATGAAACCGACTCTTCGCCGATCGTTGGTCCACGGATTCCTGTTGGTGCTGGTGGCCCTCGTTGCCGCGCCGTCGACGCCCGCCTTGGCCGCGCCGCTGCAGTTGATGCTGCCGGGCAAGTCGATCAAGGCCACGCCCGCGGTGCAGTGCGTCACGGAGATCCTGATCGAGCGCCTGTCGGAGTGCTCGGGCATCGACATCGTCACCGGCCATCGCGCGAGCCACGCCAACGGGGCGTCCCAAGCCGCGGCCCTCGACATGGACCCGGAGGCCCGCTGGCGTTTGCTGCGCTCGTGGGTCGCGATCGACGCGATGCTCTCGGTCGAGGGCATCTCGGACGCCCCCGGGGGCGCGGAAGGCGCGGAGGGGGAGAAGGCCAAGGACCCCGCGAATCTGCCCGCGAACATCGAGGTCCGCATCTTCCGCGGCGGGGGGACGACCAGCATCAAGGCGAACGTCGGCGAGACGGGCGGCGGCATGCCGCGAGCGATCTCCGACCTGGCCGTGCGCGTCGGGCGCGAGCTGAAGCTCGGCGAAGCCGACCTGAAGATCCTCGGCGAGATCCGCATCGAGAACCCCGTGATGTTCCGCGTCTACTACTCGACGCGGACCAACGGGAACACCTGGCCGCAGAACGGCTTCATCAACGCCTTCTTCGCGGTGCAGGGATTGGCCGACCAGAAGCCGCACTGGTCGGGCGACGCGGCGACGGTGCGCATGGTCGCGGGCTACACGAACTCCGCCATGCACGGGCGCGCGGCCGACAAGCTCGCCCAGACGCACACCATGGCCGCAGCCCCGCTCCTGCGCCTGCTCGGCACGCCCCACGAGGACGAGGCGCTTCCGCTGCTCCAACTCGAACGCGGGCAGATGTCCGCAAAGTTGCTCGACAACATCGAGTCGATGCTGCTGCAGATCGCCACGCCGGTGACGACGGGCAAGACGCTGCCCGGCGCGCCGGAAGCGGAGGCGGGCGGAGCCGCGGCCCCCGCGGGCAAAGGCGGTGCGGCGGCTCCGGGTGTCACGGCTCCGGCGGCGGGCGACCTCGACGATCTTGACGACGTGAAGGCCGGCACGGCCAAGCCCGCCGACAAGACCGGGCTCCACGACGCGATGGAGGCACCGACCGAGCTGAGCGCCCGCACCGGGCGCACCGACTTCACGCCCGCCCAGCGGCTGGGCGCGCTGCGCATGCTGGGCGCGATGGCGACGCCGCGGGCCCTGCCGCTGCCGCGCCGCCGCCGAGGGGCTCGTTCACTTCAAGGACGAATTGGGCCTCGACACGCTCCAGCGCCTCGACGCCGACGCCGACCCGACCGTCGCCTTCGCCGCGGGAATCTCGCTGCGCGACCGCAAGCACCCTTCGCCCGCTTTCGCCGCCCACGCCACGGCCATGCTCGCCTCGCCCGAGCCGTGGCGCACCCGCGCCGCCGTCGCCCTCGCCTCCAACCCGGCGCTGGAGGATCGCGCGGTGATCGCCAAGCTCGCCGCCGACGCGGCCCCGTCCGTCCGGGCCGCGCTCCGCAAGGCGCAGGCCACCTCCGCCGTCCCGCGCCCGCTCGCGGAGCTGGCGACCGACCCCGACGGCGAGGTGATCGCCAACGCCATCCGCCGCATCCCGCCCGCGTCGATCGCGCCCGGCGGAGAGCCGTACCTGGCGCTCGTCCGCTTTGCGAACGATCCCGACGACGTCGTCGTCAAGGCCGCCCGCAACGCGCTGGCCCCGCACCGGCCCAAGGAGCCGGTCGCCCGGGCGCGGTACGACCTCGCGATCGAGGCGCCCTATCTCCGCCACAAGGCCGTCGCCTTGCTCGCCGCGAGCAAGGACCCCGCCGCCCGCACCGCGCTGCTCGGCGCCGTCGCCAACGACGATCCGCACACGCGCATCGCAGCGCTGCAGGCGATCGCCGCGCTCGACCCCGCCATGGCCCGCGAACGGCTCTTCGCCGCGCTGGCCGACGCCCACAAGCTCGTGCGATTCCACGCCGCGGTGCTGCTCGCCCCGATCGCCGACGCCTCGCAGGCGGGCGGGCTCCGCGGCGTGCTGGCTGTCCAGAAGGACCACGCCACGGCCCTCTACATCGCCGACGCCCTCGCCCGCGCCGAGAGCAAGCCCGCGCCGCTGCCCGGCCAGCCCGCGAACCTCGTCACTGGCCCCGACACGATCCCCTGGGTCTGGGGCCCCGTGGGCGGCCGAGCCGACTCGCCCTACCGCGCCAACTTCATGCCCTCGCACGGCAATCACGTGCGCGACGACGCCATCACCGACATCCACAAGCAGGGCCACGCCCTCGGACGCGCCTACTTCTACAACATCGCTGCGCCCTCGGAGCCGGGCCTTTCGCTGATCGACTCCTCGGCCCAAGACAACTGCTGGCTCTACATGGACGACCAGCTCAACACCGACCGGCTGCCCTTCATCGACGGCATTGATTTCGCGAACAGCTCGCTCTCCCCCGAGTCGCTCTGGCCCGAGGGCTGGCGGTTTTTCTGCGAGGAGGCGGGGATCGACTCTGCCCGCGTCGCCGGCGACAAGAAGAAGCTCAACCCCTACGAGACCCGCGCTTGGGAAGTCTGGAGCCTGCGCCTCTGCGTCGAGGGGCGCAACCGCGTCTACGACTACGCCAAGCTCAAGTTCGGCAAGCTCCACCCGGGCTTCCAAGTCTGCGAGTCGCTCGGCGGATTCAACGGCCCGGGCGAGATCATCTCCCAGTGGAAGTTCGACATCGGGTTCTGCGGCTACCCCGGCTACGCGCCGGAATCCCGCCGCGCGATGTTCAACCTCATCCGCCGCGCCAAGACGCTCTGGCCCGACCGCCCCGTCTTCTGGCTGGGCGATGGGCTGGAGGTGAAGGACCTGGCGATCGTGAAATACGACTTCAAGACGCCCTCGACGCCGATGACGGGGCGGAGCTACCGCTCGTACACCGACGCGCTCAGCGCCTGGATGGCCGGGGCCGACCCGGGCTGGGCCAATCTCTGGTGCCTCCGCGCCGTGAATTGGGGCGAGCCGAGCTACAGCGGCGCGTCGATCTCGCCCGAGGACACATTCGGCGAGGCGCCCAAGGTCCGCGAGGCGATCGAGATGGCCTTCGAGAACGTCGAGCCGGTGATCCGCCAGAAGGAGGCTCTCGCCAAGGCGAGCAGCAAGAGCCCCTCGCTCGTCCCGGGCGACAAGGAGGCCCAGATGGACGGGCTGATCGAGTCGATGGTGAAGTCGGACGGTCCCGACCCGATGGCCCAGCGCATCGCGAAGGAGAAGGAGCAGATGCTCATCGGCTTCAAGATCTACGGGAAGCACCTGCTCGACCTCGCCCGGCTCTTCGCGAGCCTCCCGCGCAACAACCTCCGCTCCGACGCCTTGGTGGTGCTGCCCGAACCGGCCTATCAGTCGGAGCGCCCGAACCCCGCCGAGCCGGAGTCGGGCTCGCCGATCACGGAGTTGCTCAACACCTACGACGTCGCGCTCAACGTCAACGACGCGTCGTATCTCGACCTGAACCGATACCGCTTCATCGCGGTGAAGGACCCCGAGGCGCTGAGCGACGCCGCGATCGCCGCGGTGACGCGCTGGCTGAAGGAGACGCCGGGCGTGCTCTACGTCCACCTCGACCTCACGGCCGACAACACCCGGCAGGCTTCGACGCCGGAGAGTCTTGACGGGCGGCTGAAGAACGATTGGCCGTGGGAGGGGGATGTGGCGGTGCTGCCCGCGCCCAAGGCTGCGCCCGAGCCTGCGGCGAGCGAGGAGGTCGGCGAATCAACGGACGCGGATGCGGCCAAGGCCAAGGCGGCGAAGAAGCTGACGACGGCGGCGGGAGCGGCGATCGACGCCCCCGACGCGGCGCTCGCGCGGACCTTCAAGCCCGCGGGGCCCGCGGCGCGCGTGCTCTGCTCGATGGGCGGCTCGCCCGCGCTGGTCGCCTGGCAGCGCCCGGAGTTCAAGGGCGCGGTGTTCTTCGACGGCGTCGAGGGCGGCGGAGCCGGCTACCGCAACGCGGTGCGCGACGCGCTTGCGGAGCTCAAGGCCAAGGCCAATGTCGGCGTCGCCCTGCCCGGCCCCGCGAAGCATGAGACCCTCGCGGCCGACGCCTGGAGCGCCGACGTCACCCTCGGCGCGGGCGACCGCGTGGTCGCCAAGGGCGTCGACCTCCTCACCGGCGAGCTCGATCCGGTCGTCGGGCCCGACCGCGGGGCGGCGATGGTCTTCCGGGATTTCAAGGGCAAGTACGCGGCCGCGTACAACGGCGTGGCCGTGCTGTGCGACCGGCCGATCCGCAAGGTCGATAAGGTCGAGGGCGGGCTGCGCATCGAGTGCGACGGGCTGATCCAAGCGGCCTCGGAGTCGGGCAAGGTCGTGGTCGCCCCGGCGGAGGGGGCGGCGTTGCCTGCGGTCCCGGCGGAGAAGTACGTGCGCTGGTTGCTGTTGGAGAGCAGCGAGGGCGTGGCTACGCAGACCGCCGGCGACGGGGCGAACGCGAAGCAGAACGTGGTGAGCTACATCCGTTGCGGGCGGGCGCTGACGCTCAAGGCGAAGTAGAGCCTCATCCCTCCGGCATGTCGATGATGCGGATGCAGACCGGGTCGCCGTCGGTCGCGTCGAGGGCCTTGATCCTCGCGAGCGCGTCGCGCACGGCTCCGAGCTTGGCCTGGTGCGTGGTGATGACCACCGGCACGAACTTCCCCACCGAGACCTCGCGCTGGCTGATGCCCGCGATGCTGATGCCCGCATCGCCCAGCATCGTGCTGATCTTCCCCATCACGCCGGGCACGTCCTTGGCGTTCACGCGCAGGTAGAACCGGCTCGACTGCTGCGCCGGGTCGACCAGCTTCACCGGCGGCTGGCGGTCGCACCAGAGGTTCATCGACGCGAAGGCGCGCGGGTACCAGCCCGAGGCAACGTTGATCACGTCGCTGACGACCGCCGACGCGGTGGGCATCTGCCCGGCCCCGCGGCCGTAGTAGAACGTGTGGCCGTTGGCGTGGCCGTAGACGCTCAGGGCGTTGAACGAGCCGTGCACCTGCGCCAGCGGGAGCGCGTCGGGCACGAAGCAGGGGGCGACCCGCAGCGAGAGCCCATCGCCGGCCCGCTGCCCGATCGCCAGCAGCTTGATCGTATAGCCCATCTCGCGGGCGAAGTGGATGTCGGCCACGTCGAGCTTGTCGATGCCCTCCGCGCCGACCTGCTCGCCGTCGACGTGCGCGCCGAAGGCGAGCGAGGCGAGCACTGCGAGCTTCTGGGCCGCGTCGCGCCCCGAGACGTCGAGCGTCGGGTCGGCTTCGGCGAAGCCCTTCTCCTGGGCCTCCTTGAGGGCGGTGGCGTAGGGCTTCGCCCGCTGGACCATCTCGGTGAGGATGTAGTTGCAGGTGCCGTTGAGGATGCCCAGCACGGCCTCGATGCGGTTGGCCATCAGACCGAACTGCAGCGCGGTCATGATGGGGATGCCCCCGCCGCAGGAGGCCTCGAAGGCGATGCTCGCGCCGCGGGCGCGGGCGAGGGCGAAGAGGGCGGGGCCCTCGGCGGAGAGGAGGCTCTTGTTGGCGGTGACGACGTGCTTGGAGGCCTCGAGTGCGCGGCGGAAATGCTGGCTGACCGCGCCGCGCCCGCCCGCGACCTCGACGACGATGGGCATGTCGGGCGTGGCGAAGAAGGCGTCGGCGTCGGCGGTGAGGAGGGCGGGGGCGACCAGGCCCGTGCCCTTGGCCTTGGCGACGTCGCGCACCAGGACGCGGCGGAGCTCGAGCCGCTTGCCGCCCAGGCGGGACTGGTAGAGGGCCGACTGCTCGGCGAGCAGCCTCGCGACGCCGCCCCCGACGGTGCCGCAGCCGATCATTCCGATGCCGACGGTTCCGGAGCCGTTCACGCCTGATTCTGCCATGGGGGACGCATCCAAAAAGGGGCGGCACAAGATACCACGCCACCCGACGCGCGACCATGCGGCGCGGGGGCTTCCCTCCGCGCCGGCGGTGGATAGAATGCGTGCAATGACGACCGCGCGACCGGCCACGACCGTCGAAGAACCCCTCATTCAGCCGCTCTGCGCGATCTTCCGCCGCTTCCTCAAGCGGCAGGACCTCAAGTTCACGCCCGAGCGTGCCAAGATCCTCGACGCCGTGCTCTCCAAGCCCGGCGTGTTCGAGGCCGACGAACTGCTCTTCGAGATGCGGCAGACGGGCCACCGCGTGAGCAAGGCGACGATCTACCGCACGCTCAAGCACCTGATCGAGGCGGGGATCATCACCGAGGTCCTGCTCGACGCGAAGCAGGCGCATTACCAGCTCAGCTTCGGGCTCGAGACCAAGGGCCACTTGGTCAACGTGGACGACCATCGGATCGTCGAGTTCACCACGCCCGAGCTGACGACCATCGCCCGGCGGATCTGCAAGGAAAACGGGCTCGATCTGGTGAGCTTCCGCTACGTGGTCTACGGGGTGAAGCCGGAGAGTTCGAAGGCGAAGGGCGCGTGAGCCGGCGGGGCGGGGAGCCCATTCAAGCTGATTGGACCTGATCCGCGCCGGGCGCGGATCGGTGTGCCGTGCGCGAACCTGCAACCCGCACATAGCAGCCTTCGGCTGCGATGTGGCACGTCGATGAGGCTCATTCCTCGTCGAGGTCTCGCTGCTCGAGCGGCCGGCTGATGACGTAGGTGCCTGTGGCCCAGCGGGCAAGGTCGATGGTCTTGCAGCGCTCGGTGCAGAAGGGGAAGAACTTCTCGCCCTCGGCGACGAGGCGCTTGCAGATGGGGCAGGGCCGCCAGGCGGGTTTCTTGGAGCCTTGGGGAGTTGGATCGGGGTTCTTCGCCATCGCCTGATTTTACGCGGATGCGACTGAATTGTTAGCCGGACGCGCCAGCGACGGAGTTTTGCCTTGTTCGTGTGTTTTGATGCGCAAGCAAAGCTAACCTCCGTCGCTGGCGCGTCCGGCTAACAAGACGTGGCGGCCGCCCGCGAAAGCGACGCCGCCAAGGCAGGCCCGCGATCTCGCCACGCCCCGCGGGCCTCGACGACGATCCGCCGCCGGCCCTCTTCCTCGTGCGCCAGCGACACGATCAGCGCGTCGCGCCCCAGCAGCGACCCAAGCCGGTCTGCCCATTCGATCGCCAGCACCGCGCCGCGGCGGAGCTCGGCTCCGTCGCCGTCCCAACCGATCGATTCCAGGTCCTCCGCCCCGCGCAGGCGGTAGGCGTCGATGTGCACCAGCACCAGCCCCCCGCGGGCCGGCGGATGCTCCTGCGACAGGACGAACGTCGGGCTCGCGACGGCGCGGGGGTCAATGCCCATGCCCTGGGCCAGTCCGCGCACGAACTGCGTCTTGCCCGCGCCGAGTTCGCCCACGAGTGCGACAACGTCGCCCGCGCGGACCGCAGCCCCCACGGCGGCGCCCAGGGCGACCGTGCGTTCGATGGAGTCGGACGTGCCCTGCCAGACTTCGGCTCGATCGTCAGAAATGGCCTGCGCCGCGTCGCTCATGGCCCATGGTGCTCCCAGCCCAGGTCGTCGACGGAGCGGGTCGAGCCGTCGGAAAGGATGAGCGAGATCTTCGCGGCGGGCTTGTTGCCCGAGGCGGGGTTTCCGGGGGCGGGACTTCCGGGGGCGCGGAGGATGATTCGGCCGATTTGCGTGATCGGGCAGCCGGCGACGGCGCGCGGGAGCTTGGCCGCGCGGGCGGCGTCGATGGTGAAGCAGAGCTCGTAGTCCTCGCCGTCCGCGAGCGCATGAACCCACGGAGCACGCCCGTCGCAGACATTGTGGACGATCGGGCGGATCGGCAGGCGATCGGCGAACAACTCCGCGCCGAGCCTCTCGCCCTCGCCCACCTCTGCGGCGTCGCAGAGATGCCCCAGGTCGCGGGCCAGCCCGTCGGAGAGGTCGAGCATGCAGTGCGGCCGGGTCGCGGGGTTGCTCGCCAAGGCGCGGGCGACCTTCAAGCGGGGCTCGAAATCGAGGTGATGCACGCGCCCGTTGTCGTCGAGCAGGCTGCCGCCCAGTTCGCCCGTGACGCAGACGACGTCGCCCTCGCGGGCCCCCTTGCGCAGGACCGGCACGACGCCCCGGCTCTCGGCGAGCACGGTGAGGGTCAATACCAGCGGGTGGTCCCACATCGAGATGTCGCCGCCGATGAGCGGGCAGTCGTAGGACTGGGCGACGAGGCGCATGAGGTCGAAGAGCCGGCGGGCACGGGCGTCGCCGAAGTCGCGCGGGAGGCAGGCGGCCGCGACGGCCCCGGCGGGGACGGCCGCCATCGCGGCGACGTCGGAGAGGTTGCGCGTGATCGCCTTGCGGGCGATCTTCTCCAGCGGCGTCGTGGCCAAGTCGAAATGCAGCCCGTCGACGAGTTGGTCGACGGTGACGAGCACTTCGGGAGTTTCGAGCCGCAGTGCGCCCATGTCGTCCCCGGGCGGGATCGTCACCCGCGCGGGAAGGGCGGGGTTGGCGGCGTAGACGTGTTTCAGCAGCTCGAACTCGCGCATCGGGGCATTGTACGGCGGAGCGGGGGGCGGCTGCCGTCGCTGAGATGAAGACAGAAAATGGCTGACGGGTGCCACGGGCGGCTTGTCCGCCCGTGTCGGGATGCACAGAGACGCAAGGCTTCGGAGAAAGGGCTTCTCGAGCCCATTCGCGACACGGCACGACCCACGGCCAACTCTCCACGGGCGGGCAAGCCGCCCGTGGCCCCCGCAGTCCTTTGACACGTTTTGTCCATCCGGAACTCAGCAAGACGGGGGCCGCGCCGCCTTGAACACTTCTCGGCGCGGATTTCCCCTTCGGGCTTGGCGGTGGGCTTCGGGGCGGTAAACTATCGGGCGTTAAGATTCGGTTTGTCCGATTCGCCCGGCCACCGGCTCGTCCATCTCGGCTCGGTGGCCCTGCCCGGCTGCCCGGTCCGTCCACAGTGCTCTCTCTTCCGGCTCCTCCCGCGCCTCATTTCGCGACGCGTATCCAAGGGTCTCGATCATGGCGAAGCGCGAGTTGAAATTCGGCGACATGACCGCGTCGGTGCATTACGTGCACAAGCTCCGCCAGATCGGCTACGAGCAGCACGGGAAGTGGGACCTGGGGCAGATCTGCCTGCACCTCACCGCCGCGATCATGGTCTCGATGGACGGCCGGCCGCTCCATGCCCCGTTGATCCTCAAGATCATCGGCCCGCCGATCCTCAAGCCGCTTTTTCTCTGGAGGCGCAAGCTGATCCCGGGGATGAAGGCCCCGCGCGAGCTGACCCCGCCCCGCGGCGTTGACGAGACCAAGGCCGTCTCCGACTACATCCGCGCGGTCGAGCGGTTCAAGAAATACAGCGGCGCCCCACACCCGCATGCGTTCATGGGCAAGTTCACGCTCGGGCAGTGGCACGTCTTCCACACCGTCCACGCCCAGCATCACCTGAGCTTCCTTTCGCCGCGGTGAATGCCCGGGCCGATTCCGGCGCGCGGCCGGCGGGAATCGCGGCTGGCCGGGACGGGTAGACTGTCCCCGCATGGACCTGCGGACCTGCAACACGATCGTGGTCTACGGCGGCTCGTTCGACCCGCCGCACAACGCCCACGTCGCGCTTCCCGCGCTGGCCCGCGAGGCGATCGGGGCCGATGTCGTCGCCTACGTCCCCGCGGGTCAGGCCCCGCACAAGCGAGGGCGCGTCGCGACCCCGGCCCACCATCGCTTGGCCATGCTCCGCCTCGCGCTGGAGGGGCAGCCGCGCTGCGAGATCCTCACCGACGAGATCGACCGCCAAGGTCCGTCCTACACCGTCGACACGCTTGAGGCCTTGCGCCAGCGCCTCGGCCCCGGGCCGCGGCTGCGCCTGCTCATCGGGGCGGACATGATGCGGTACTTCCCCAAGTGGCATCGCCCCGGCCGCGTGGCGGAACTGGCCGAGCCGCTGGTGATGCTCCGCCCGCCCGACACGCGCGAGGCGCTGCTGGCCGACGTGCCCGAAGG
The DNA here is from genome assembly GCA_026386955.1 of Planctomycetota bacterium. Lineage (GTDB taxonomy): Bacteria > Planctomycetota > Phycisphaerae > Phycisphaerales > Phycisphaeraceae > JAPLMQ01. Next base: position 21,977 of record JAPLMQ010000188.1, on the reverse strand, counting down.
CGAGCGGGCGGCGTGGGCGAGGCGGTTTGTGGAGTTGCCTGAGTTGGAGATCAGCTCAACTGAGTTGCGGGCGAAGGCGGCCCGTGGGGAGAGCGTGCTGGAGATGGTCCCGCCCGCGGTGGCGGAGTACATCTCGCGGCATGGGCTGTACCGCGACGCCTGACGCGCCGCTGCCGCTCTTACGGGAATATCCCCCGCAACCGATAGACCCGGCCCACATTCTCCAACGCCGCCACATACGCCGCCGTGCGCATGTCGCACTCGAACCGGTGGGCCGCGAGCTTCACGCGCTGGGCGGCGGCGAAGACGTGCTTCTTCAACTGCGCGTCGACCGTCTCGGCGTCCCACGTCTCGGCCTGGCGGTTCTGCTTCCACTCGAAATAGCTCACCGTCACGCCCCCCGCGTTGCAGAGGATCGCGGGCAGCACCGCCACGCCGCGCTCGAGCAGGATGCGCTCGGCGGCAGGCGTCGTGGGGGCGTTCGCGCCCTCCGCCAGCACCTTGCAGTTGATCATCCTCGCACGGTTCTCGTCGACCATCTGCTCAAGGGCGGCTGGGATGAAGAGGTCGACGGGAGTGGAGTAGCAGTCGTCGATGCCGATGGGCGTCGCCTGCGGGTAGCCCGCGACGCCGCCGGTCTTCTCGACGTACGTTGCCAGGGCCGAGGCGTTGATGCCCGCGTCCTCGCGGATCGCGCCGGTGTGGTCCATCACGGCGCGGAGGATTGCGCCGCGCTCGGCGAGCAGGCGGGCCGTCCACGAGCCGACGTTCCCGTAGCCAATCAAGCTCATGGTCAGGCCCTTGAGCGAGAGGCCCAGCTCGGGAAGGATCTCGTCGAGGACGTAGACGAGGCCCTGCCCGGTGGCCTTGTCGCGCCCCAGGCAGCCGCCGAATTCCGGCGGCTTGCCGGTAACGACGGCCTGCCCGGTGGTGCGGGCGTTGGGCTCGGCGAAGTTCATGTAGGTGTCGGCCATCCAGGCCATGGTCTGGGCGTTGGTGCCCATGTCGGGGGCGGGGATGTCGTGGTTGGGCCCGATGTTGGTGCCCAGGGCGGTGGTGAAGCGTCGCGTCAGTCGCATGAGCTCGTCGCTGGAGTGCCTGCGCGGGTCGACCTGCACGCCGCCCTTCGCGCCGCCCAGCGGGAGGCGCATGAGCGAGCACTTCATCGTCATCAGGACCGAGAGCGACTTGATGTCGTCGAGGTTGACGGTCTGGTGGTAGCGCATGCCGCCCTTGTAGGGGCCCAGGATGTTGTTGTGCTGGACGCGGTAGCCCTTGAAGAGGCGGTAGGTGTTGTCGTCCATTCGCACGGGGAAGTGGACCATGATCTCGTTCTTGGGCTGGGCGAGGATGAGCTGGAGGTGGTGGGGGAGCTCGAGCAGCTCCGCGGCGTGGAGGACCGCGTTGATGGTCTGCTGGTAGAGGTCGTTGGGGTCGTAGCGGAAACCCAGCTCGTGGAGCACGCCGTTGAGATTTTCGGCCAAGAGTCGCCTCCGTTCGCGCAACGCGGTTGATCCACTGGAGCCGGCCGGCGCCGCCCCGTCCAATCACCGCCCGATCGAATTTACGCCGCACTTCGTCAAACGTTCGGCAAAAACCTATGATGCCGGCATGATTGTATATTGCTGCCCCGACCTGATCTTCGGCACCAAGATCCGCTCCACCGCCGACTCGCTCGGCGTGCCCGCCCGCCCGGCCCGAGATGCGCAGGCGCTCAACAACCGGCTCACCCGCGTCGACGACGGGAAAGTCAACGAGCCCGTCACGGGCGTGTTGATCGACCTGGAGCTGGGCGAAGTGGGCCTTTCGCTGCTCGAGCAGATCAAGAAGTTCGACGCGGCGATCCCCGTGGTCGCCTTCGGCTCGCACGTGGCGACGGAAGTGCTGGCCAGCGCCCGCGAGCGCGGGGCCGACTTTGTGCTCTCGCGCGGGACGTTCAGCACGCAACTGCCGTCGATCCTCGAGCGGTTCGGCGGGAAGACGGTGTGAGGCTCGCGCCTCACCGGTTGTTGAGCTGGATCGTCGTCGTCGAGCGGTTGTAGAGCACGACCAGGAAAAGCGAGACGAGCGTCAGGGCGACCGCGGCGACCGCGGCCTTGCCCAGCTCTCCCTGTTCGTAGTCGGAGTAGACCGAGATCGGCAGTGTCAGCCGGCCCGGGGACCAGCCGAAGACCATGACGGTGGCTCCGAACTCGCCCAAGGCGCGGGCGAAGGCGAGCAGGAGCCCGCTGAGGATGCCGTGCCACGCGAGCGGGAGGGTGATGCGCCAGAAGGTGCGCCATCGGCTCGCGCCCAGGAGCAGGGCGATGTCCTCCAGGTCGCGGTTCACCGTGGCGAACCCGGCCTTCGCGGGCAGATAGAGCATGGGCAGGGCTACGGTCGCGGCGGCGAGGACCGCGCCCTCGAAACGGAAGAGGATCGAGTAGCCGAAGAGTTGGTCGAGGTATTGCCCGACGACCCCGCGGGCCCCGAAGGCGACGATCAGGAAGTAGCCCACGACCGTTGGCGGGAGGACCAGCGGGAGGAGGATCAGGGCCTCGACCAGGCTCTTTCCGACGAACCGCCGGCGCGACATCAGCAGGGCCAACGGGAGGGCGAGCAGGGCGGTGACGACCATGGCCGCCAAGGCGATGCGGAGGGAGAGATAGAGTGAGGGCCAGAGTTCGAGCACGGGGCTCCTGGTTATGCCGGAGCACGGGCCGTGGTAGCCGGCGCCGAGGCGGGGGCCGCCGCGGGCGCCTTTCCGTCGGTGAAGCCCTTCGCGGCGAGCACGGCCTTGGCCTTGTCGGAGCCCAGGTGCTCGACGAACTTCCTCGCCGCGGCGGCGTGCGGGCTCGCCTTCACCACGATGGCGGGGTAGACGATCGGCTCGTGTGTGGCGGGGTCGGCCGAGGCGACGGTGCGCACCTTGTCGCCCGACTCGCGGGCGTCGGTGCTGTAGACGATCCCCGCCTCGACCTCACCTCGCTCCACGTAATCAAGCACCTGGCGCACGTTCGTGCCGTAGACGACCCGCTCCGCCAGGCCCTCGGCCGACTTCATCGCCTTGAGCGACTGCATCGCGTACTGCCCGGCGGGCACGGTCTTGGGCTCGCCCATCGCGAGACGCTTGACCTCCGGCTTGAGCAGGTCGGGGAAACCCTTGAGGGCGACCTTCGCCTCGGCGGGCACGATCAGCACGAGCTTGTTCCCGGCGACCACGCGGCGGGTCGAGGCGTCGACCAGGCCTTCCTTGTCGAGGTCGTCGACCTGCTTGTTCGCGGCCGAGACGAAGGCGTCGATCGGGGCGCCGCTCTTGATCTGGGCCATGAGCTGGCCCGAGGAGCCGAAGGTGAATTCGATGGTGTCGCCCCCACCCGCGGTGTAGGCCCGGCCGATCTCGGTGAGGGCCTCCTTGAGGCTGATGGCGGCGGCGACCTTGATCGTATCGGCCGAGGCGATGGCCGTGAGGAAAAGGGCCAGCAGGAGGGAGCGGATGAACGGCATGGCGGGATTCCGGTGGGGGATAGGCGTGTGGGGCGGACCTGGGGCAGGGAGGGCGTGAACGGACTCGTTATATACGTGACGATATAACGGGTCAAGCGTGGAAGCATTGCCGGTTCGCACACGGAAAAAGCGATCAGGTGATCTTGAAGGGGTCGCCCGCCTGGCCCAGGAGGTATTCAAGCTGGATCTGCAGGTCGCGGTAGGAGGCGAGGACGCGCTGGCCCCGGGGCGTGAGGACCGAGCCGCCCCCGCGCTCGCCCCCGGTGGCGGTGGTGACCAGGGGCGGGTCCCACCGGCGGTTCATCGCGTCGACCAGCAGCCACGCGCGGCGGTAGCTGAAGCGCAGTCGCCGGGCGGCCTCGGAAAGCGACCCGGTCGCGTGGATCTGGTCGAGCAGGTCGGCCCCGTCCTCGGTGAGGGCAGGCTCTCCGTCGACCTCCACCCAGAGCTTGGCGCGCAGCATGGGCGGCGAGGCTGGCTTGTCCCGCTTGGGCATGGGCTATTGCTCGTCGGTGGAGACGATGACCTCGGTGGCCTTGATGACCGCGACGGCCTTCCCGCCCTTTTTGAGCTTGAGCCGCTTGGGGGAGGAGGCGCTGATCAGCGAGACGATCTGGTGTCCCCCGCCGATGTCGATCACCACCTCGCTCATGACCGATCCGGTCTTGAGCGAGACGATCTTGCCCGTGAATTGGTTGCGTGCGCTGAGCATGGAGGCCCATGATAACAGCGTGTCTGACCCAGCCCGCGAGCACCCGCCTCAATCATGCGGCGCAGCGCCGCCGCAGGCGCGGCGGATGGCGCCGGCGATGGCCTGTACCGAGCCGTCCTTGCTCACGTAGTCGACCGCGCCGGCGCAGCGCATGCGGGCGACCATCTCCTCGTCGTCATGCATCGAGAGCCCGATGACCAGCGTCCCGGGCACCTCGGCGAGGACGCGGCGGGTCGCGTCGATCCCGTCGAGGTTGGGCATGTTGACGTCCATCAGGATCACGTTGGGGCGGAGCTTTCGGGCCAGGTCCAGGGCGATCAGCCCGTCGGAAGCCTCGCCGACGATCTCCATCCCCGCCTGGCGGCCCAGGAGCCCGGCGAGCCCCTGGCGGACAATGCTGTGGTCGTCTGCGATCAGGATGCGGATCGGCCCCGAGCCCTTTGGTGAAGGTTCCGCGGAAACGGGCGCGACGGGCTGCGTCAGGTAGGGCTGGGGATCGGGTTGGGCGAGGGGTGCGATGGGCAGGGAGATGCTCACGCGGGCGCCCTCCTCCGGGCCGCCCCCGGCCTCGAAGCGCCCGCCTAGAAGGCTCACCCGCTCGCGGATGCCAAAGAGCCCCAGCCCGCTGTGCGAACCGTCGGATTTGGTGAGCTTGGCGGCGGGAAAGCCCCGGCCCGAGTCGGAGACGGTGATGCGCGCCAGGTCGTCGGGCGTGCGCTCGAGCGTCACGCGGGCCCGGCTCACCCCGGAATGTTTCACGACGTTGAAGAGCAGTTCGCGCGCGGCGCGGAAGAGGAACGCCCGCAAGTCTTCGTCACGGGGCTCGGCCTGCGGTTCGGCCTGGACCTCGACGTGGAGCTTGTACTTGGTGTGGTTCCACCGCGCCAGCCAATGCAGCGCCGCGGCGAGCCCCGCGTCGCGCAGGATCGCGGGGCTAAGCTCGGCGGTGAGGGTGCGCGAGACCTCGATGGTCTGGGCGAGCGTATCCTCAATGGAGGCGATCTCCTTGCGCGCCTGGACGGAGGCGTCGTCGCTCAACAGCGAGACGCGCATCTTCGCCGCCACCAGCAGTTGCTGCAGGTGGTCGTGCAGCACGGTGGCCATGCGGTGGCGCTCGCGGTTCTCGACATGGGTCATCTCGGTGGCGAGGGCTTGGAGCTGGGCGGCGCGCCCGCGGGCCTCGGCGGTCCGGTCGGCGACGCGCTGCTCGAGCGTCTGGTTCAGCTGGAGCAGGTCTTCCTCGGCTCGCTTGCGGGCGGTGATGTCGACGAACGCGGCGATGGAGCCGCGGCTGCGCCCCTGCTCATCCAGGAGCGGGACGGCGTTGCCGTAGATGTGCCTGGCCTCCCCGTCGTCGAAGACCACCGAGTGCTCGACGCCTCGGGCGGGCTCCCCCCGGGCGGCCCGCTGGACTGGCAGCTCGTCCCCGCGCATCTGACGCCCGTTGGAGACGCAGGTGAAGTGCGTCGGGCGGGCGTCGGGGGGGGCGGTGAGGGAGGCCTCGGTGCCCGAGGGGATGCGCAGGAGTTCGTCGGCGGCTCGGTTGCCGGTGATGCGGAGGCACTCGGGGTCGTGGGCGATCCAGACCGCGGCGGGCACGGCGTCCATCAGGGCCTGGAGCTCCTCGGCCCGGGCCCGGGCCCGGGCCTCGCTGGCGCGCAGGTCGTCGCGGGCCTTGAGCAGGTCGGCGTAGAGCCAGGCGTTCTCCACCGCGGTGGCCAGCGTGGAGGCGAGCCGCTGCCCAAAGTCGAGGTGAGCTTCGTGGAACTCGAAGGGCCCGCGGTGGAAGTTGAGGAAGAGTACGCCGATGGCCTTGTCGCGGGCCCGCAGGGGGATGACGAGCACGGCCCGGATGCCCCATTGCTCCATGTGGGCCCGGTTGACGCGGGGGTCGTCCAACGTGTCGCCGATCGCCACGGGCGCGAGCGTTTGGATCGCCAGCAGGGCGTGGGGCTCCTGGTGGTCGTCCATCTCCTTGCCAACGGCCTCGCGGGACAGGCCATGCACGCGGGTGACGACCCAGTGCCCGTCGCGGCGCAGGGAGATGGCGGCGGAATCGCAGCCGATCGCCTCGGCGGCGCGGGTCATCGCCAGCTCTATGACCCGGTCGAACTCCAGGGTGGAGTGGATCACCTCGCCGATGGAGTTGAGCGCCCGGCTGAGGGACTGGGCCTCCTTGCGCCGGGTGATGTCCTCGCTGAAGATCATCACCCCGCCGATTTGGCCCGAGGCGGTGTTCCAGGGGCGCACCTCCCAGCGAAACCATGTCTTCTGTCCATTGGATCGCTCGAAGCAATCCTCCTCCGCCCGCTCGGTGGCCCCGGCGAGGCAGCGGTCGTGGATCGCCCGCCAGCTCGCGGGCTGGTCGGGAAAGATCTCGTAGTGGCTCTGCCCCTCGACGGCCCGCCCTGCCAGGCCGTGGTCCGACAGCCAGCGCTCGCTCGCGGCAAGGTAGCGCATCTGGCGGTCGAACATCGCGACCGAGACGGGGGCGTGCTCGGCGAAGAGGCGCAGCTGCTCCTGCCGCTCCCAGAGGGCGTCCTCGACCTGCTTGCTGGCGGTGACGTCGAGCACCAGCGAGAGGACCGAGGCCATCTTGCCCGAGGCGTCGAAAAGCGTGGAATTGAACCACCTGCAGTGCAGGACCGTGCCGTTCTTGTGGTAGTTGCGGTTGGCCAGGACCGCCCGGGGGGAGGAGCCGTCGGTCAGCCCGGTGATGGTGCGGCGCACGTGGTCGTCGTCGTCGCGGTGCACGAAGCCGATCTGGGCGGGGGTGCGCCCCTGGACCTCGCGCTCGGGCCACCCGAAGACCCGCTCGGCCCCGGCGCTCCAGCGTGAGACGCGGAACTGGTCGTCCCACTCGATGACGGCCAGTGGGCTGTTCTCGATGTGGAGGTTCAGCCGGGCGAGGGCGTCGCCGAGTTGACGCTCGGTCTGCCGCTGATCGGTGATGTCGTGCCCGTGGACAGCGATGCCGTCGCGGGTGGGGTAGACGTTGACGTCGAAGGTGCGGCAGGTGACGGGGCTGACGGAGAGAAGCCGCACGCTGACGCGGTCGGCCATCGCCTGGCGATAGGCGGCTTCGAGCTTGGAGCCTCTGATTTCAGGGAAGTGCTCCCAGATGTTCTTCCCGACCATCGCCGCGCCGCGCTGGCTGGTGTAGGCCTTGGCGACGGCGTTGGCGTAGGTGACCCGCCAGTCGCGGTCGATGACGACCACCGCGTCGTTGTGACGGTCGAGGAACTCCAGGAGCGTGTCGAGTGCGGACCGGTCGAGCCTGGCGCCTGAGGCGTCGACTGGCGCGGGGGAGGAGGAGTCTTGAGGTTGGGCGGGTGCGTTCATGTCAGGGAACGAAGGAAATGCGAGCGGGCCCGATCGGCCGGGCCCCCGTCAAGAGTAAGCACTTTCCCAACCAAGACTACATAAATATGGCGGCGGGGCGTCTCCCGGGGAAAAAATCACCAGGCGTTCATGGCGGCGAGTCGGGTCAGCCGACGCTCACTCTCCCTTGAAGCCAATGCTTTTCCAAACCTTGCGGGCGCGGGCGATCGCCTTTGCGTTGGGCTTCTCGTAGCCCTTGATCGACGGCGGGGCCTTGCCGTCGCCCGAGCCGTCGGGCCAGGGCGACCAGTGGTCGTTTGCGAATTTCTTGCGCTGGGATTCCTGGCGGAAGTCGGGCATGTCGAGCGGGGCGCCGTCCTTGAGGCAGGAGCGCCAGGCGAGGATGCCCACGGAGCACATCGCCACGCCGCGGTAGACGTCGAGGTAGGGGGGCGTGCCGGTGCGGATGGCGTTGGCGAAGTGGAAGTTGGTCCAGAAGTCGCCGCCGCCGTGGCCGGCCTTCTTGGCCAGGTCGCCGTGCTCGGGCCAGTCGGGCGAGTAGGTGAGCGAGGCGGGGTCGCCCTTCTTGCGGAACCAGGACTCCTGGTGGACGCGGATGCCGCCCCAGGCGTTGCCGATCGCGGTGCCGATGAGCCCCTTGTCGCCGTGGACTTCGTAGCGCACGCGGTGCTCGGAGCTGATCATGAGCCCGAAGATGCGGAAGACGGCCCCGTTGTCCATCCGGCAGAGGATGACGCTGCCCGCGTCGCCCACGCGCACGGTGTGGGGCGACTTGGTGCCCACCTCGGTCATCGCCAGGCTGTTGACCTTCACCGGCATCGTGTTGGTGATGTACATCAGCGGGGCCAGGGCGTGGCTGCAGTAGTAAGTCGAGGGGAGCCAGTTGCGCCAGTGCTTGAGGCCCGGGGAGATCGAGAGCCGCCAGTTCTCCTCGGCGGCGTGGTTGTACTCGCCCTCGGCGTAGACCACGTTGCCGATCTTGCCCTTGAGGTAGACCTTGCGCATCTCCTGGTTGGCGGCGCTGTAGGGGTAGTTCTCCGCGAGCATGTAGGTCTTGCCGGTCTTCTCGACGGTGCGGCAGAGCTCGACGCCCTCGGCCATGGTGGTGTTCGAGGCCGTCTCGCTCATCACGTGCTTGCCCGCCTTGAGGGCCTTGATGGCGAAGGGGGCGTGCTGGTGGAAATAGTTGGCGAGGATGACCGCGTCCATGTCATGCTCGAGGAACTTGTCGAAGTCGGTGTAGGTCGAGACCCCGAAGCGCTTGCCGGTCTGGGTGAGGCGCTCCTCCCAAGTGTCGCAGAGGGCGACGAGCTTCATGCCCACGGCCTCGGAGGCGCCGGCGGCGAAGGATTGACCTCGCCCGACGCCGATCACGCCGACGCGGATGGGCTTGGTGGAAGCGGTCTTGCTGCGGGCCATGCGGGAGACTCCGTGGGAGGATGGGGGAGGCGGCGGATGCCCCGGGGCGTGAACGCTCAACCCGGGCCGGGAAATGCTACCGCGAAGAGGCCGGGCGCGCAAGCGGCGGGGCGTGGCGGGTTGTAGGCGGATCGCGCTTCTGCCCGTAAAATGATTGGGTTGCGCATCGTCCCGTCCTCACCGTCCCTGGAGTCGCGGATTTGAACTCGCTTTACCTGATCGTCGTCTCGCTCTGCGCCTTCGCCGTCTCCTACCGCCTCTACGGGGCGTTTCTCGCCGCCAAGGTCGCCGTGCTCAACGACGCACGCGCCACGCCCGCCCACCGGCTCAAGGACGGCGTCGACTACCACCCCACCAGCAAGCTGGTCCTCTTCGGGCATCACTTCGCCGCCATCGCCGGCCCAGGCCCGCTCATCGGCCCGGTCCTCGCGGCGCAATGGGGTTACCTCCCGGGCTTCGGGTGGATCGTCATCGGCGCCTGCCTGGGCGGGGCCGTGCACGACTTCGTCATCCTCTGGGCCTCCGTCCGCGAGGACGGGCTGACCCTCTCGAAGATCGCCCGCAACAACATCGGCCGGCTCTCGGGCGTCGTCACCAGCATCGCCACGCTCTTCATCATCGTCGCCGTCCTCGCCAGCGTCGCCATCGTCGTGGTCAACGCCCTCTCCGAAAGCGCCTGGGGCATGTTCACCATCGTCGTGACCATCCCCGCTGCGGTCATCACCGGCCTGTGGATGTACAAGATCCGCCCGGGCAAGATCGGCGAGGCCTCGTTGATCGGCATGACGATCGTCATGCTCGGCGTCATCTACGGTAGCGACGTCGCCGCCGGGCGCTTCGGCATCGACTTCAAGAACGCCTTCGTCTTCTCCAAGCCCGCCCTCTCGCTCATGCTCCCCGCCTACGCGCTGGTCACCTCCATCCTCCCGGTCTGGATCCTCATGTGCCCGCGCGACTACCTCAGCTCCTACCTCAAGATCGGCGTGATGGTCCTGCTCGGCATCGGGCTCATCCTCGCCCACCCCGTCCTGCAGATGCCCGCCACTACGCCCTTCCTATCCGGCGGCGGGCCCGTCATCTCAGGCCCCGCCTGGCCCTTCGTCTTCATCACCATCATGTGCGGCGCCCTCTCGGGATTCCACGCCCTGATCGCGTCGGGCACCACGCCCCGCATGCTCAACAAGGAATCCGACATCCGCCCCATCGGCTACGGCGCGATGGTCGTCGAGGGCTTCGTCGCCGTCACTGCCTTGGTCGCCGCCTGCTCGCTCGCCCCGGGCGACTACTTCGCCATCAACAAGCCCGACCCCGTCAAGAGCGCCGCGATGCACCAGCGCTACCTCCAGATGGTCGACACGCCCGCCGCCCAGTTGGGGTTCGACCCGCACCCGATCGAGCTCCGCTGGCTCGAGGAGCAGACGAAGGAGAAGCTCGAGGGCAAGGCCGGCGGGGCGGTCACGCTCGCGGTGGGTATGGCCAAGGTCTTCGCGAGCTTGCCCGGCTTCAAGTCGCTGATGGCCTACTGGTACCACTTCGTGATCATGTTCGAGGCTTTGTTCATCCTCACGCTGCTGGAGACCGGCACGCGCGTCGCGCGGTTCGTCTTCGCCGAGGCGGTGGCGGGGATCCGCGGGGTCGACGCCGTCAAGGGCAAGCCCAACTGGGTGTTGAACGTCACCGCCAGCGTCGTGGTCAGCGTCGCGTGGGGCTACCTGCTCTACATGGGCAACCTCAACACGCTCTGGCGCATGCTGGGCATCGCCAACCAGCTCCTCGCGGCCATCGCGCTGGCGTCGAGGCGGCGAACACCGCCGCCAAGGCCCTCGCCGTCGCCGCGACCGATCCGGCGCTCTCGGCCACGCTCACCTCCTCTGCCTTCCAGCTCGACCTCCTGTGCGTCCTGGCGGGCATCATGCTCACGCTCACGGGCGTGATCGCCATCGACGCCATCCACCGCTGGTGGACGATCCTGGGCGGCCCGCCCTCGGGCGAGCGGGCCCCGGACTTGGTGAGCGTGGTACAGGCAAATTGATCAGGTTGGCAGAACCTACCCTGCGCGCAGGAACGGCAGCGTGGCGTCCGCCAGCGCGGCGCAGGCCGCCTTCGCGTCGCGGGCCATGCGCAGCACGCCCGGCAGCGCCCAGGGGTGGAACAACAAATGAAGCGCCGCGGCCGGCGCGTTGCTGCGCCCGTCGGGATGGACCCACGAGGCCGACGCCGCGGTGATCGCGTCGTTCGCCGTGTCGCCCACCGCCCGCAGCACGACCAGCTTTGCCCCCCTCCGCACGAGATGGGCCGCGACGTGGAACGACTCCATGTCGGCCGCCGCCGCCCGGTGCAACTCGAACAACTCGCGCTTGCGCGCCGGCGTGTCGGCGATCGCCGGGAGCGAGACCAGCACGCTCGCGCCCCCGGGGCGGGAGTCGTCGGGGGCGACGCGCGGGGTGCCGCCCCGCAGGTCGGCCGCGAGCCCTTGGCCGTCGATGATCCAGTCGAACCGCTTCACCTCCGCGAGGCGCAGGTGCGGGTCGAGCGCGCCGGCGAGCCCGACGAGGACGACGCGCTCGGGGCGGTGGTGGTCGAGCAGGGCGTCGAGCCGGGATGAGACGCGGTCGGAGCCCACGCCGATCGCCCCGGCGACGATGGTCGCACCGCCATACGTCCCGCGGCAGACGTCGCCGTCGCGCTGCAGCGCGAGCCGGCGGACGAGCGGATCGATCTCGATCCACATCGCCGCGAGGAGGAGGATGGTCGGCGGGGCGGGGGGCAGGGGTGGATTCCCAAGGCGAAGAGGTGTGCCAAATCCCCCGGAGAAATGGCGAAGGCTCGATCGGAGACGCTCAGTTCAGGACTTCAATTCCGACGCTCAGTTCACGACATTCACCGGCCGGCCCGCGAGGAAAGCCCGGAGATTCTCGGCCGCGACGCGCATCAGCCGCTGGCGCGACTCCAGCGCGCACCATGCCAGGTGGGGCGTGATCACGCAGCGCGGCGCGCCGAGCAAGGGGTTGCTGGCAGGCGGCGGCTCGACATCCAGCACGTCGAGCCCCGCGCCGGCGATCCGCCCCGCCTGCAGCGCCTCCGCCAACGCCTGGCTGTCCACCAACGGCCCGCGCCCGGTGTTGAGCACGATCGCCCCGGGCTTCATCAGCCCCAATCGGCGGGCGTCGACCAAGTGCCGCGTCTTGTCGGTCAGCGGGCAGTGGAGCGTGACGACGTCCGCCTTCGCGAACAGGTCGTCCATTGATGGAACCCATTCGACCGCGATGCCGTCGATGCTCGAGGGCGTGGGCTTCCCCGCCCGCGCGACCGCGGCGATCCGCATCCCCATGGCCGCGGCGATCCGCGCCACCGCCAGCCCGATCTTCCCCAGCCCCACGACGCCCAGCGTGCGTCCGTTGAGCTCCACCAGCGGTCCAAGCGAGAAGCAGAAGTCGGGCGACGCCACCCATTTCCCCTCGTGCACCGCGCGGTCGTGCCGCCCGATCTGCCTCGCGCACTCCAGCAGCAGCCCGATGGTGTGCTGCGCCACCGACTCCGTGCTGTAGCTCGGGACGTTGGTGACCTTGATCCCCTGCTTCGCGGCCGCGGCGGTGTCGACGATGTTGTAGCCCGTCGCCAGCACGCCGATGTAGCGGGCCTCGGGCAACTGCGCCAGCGTCGCTGCCGAGAGCGGGACCTTGTTGGTCAGCAGCAGCGGGGCCCCGGCCGCGCGGGCGACGATCTGGTCGGCGGGCGTGCGGTCGTGCACGACCAGGTCGCCCTGCTCCTGGAAGGGCTTCCAACTGATGTCGCCGGGGTTGAGCGTATATCCGTCGAGGCAGATGATGCGCGTGGGCATGGTGGGATGGTACCGGCGGGGGATCGGATTTGTCGATGGTCAGCCAGTTTGCCGGGATTGTGTTTGGATTGCGCTGGTCATCGGGCTCGCCGGGGGTTTATGATGCCGACCATGGCTATCTACCTCGACGGCGGGCAGGTGACGCTCCAGGGCGGCGATCTGGCGGAAGTCCTGGCCGCGGCGCGCGAGCGCGTCGGCAAGGCGGGGCGGATGATCGTGGAGGTCGAGCTCGACGGGAAGCAGTTGGTCGGCGCGGAGCTCGAGGCCGCGATGTCCGCGCCGGTGGAGAAGGCCGAGCTCCGGCTGATCACCGCCGAGCCTCGCGAGCTCGCGCTCGCCGCCCTCCAGCAGGTGCGAGGCCGTCTCGACGACGCCCGCGACCGCCAATCGGCCGCCGCCGACCTGCTCCAGAAGGACCGCCCCACCGAGGCGGTGAAGGAGATCGGCCTCGCGATGGAGGCTTGGCAGGAGACCCAGCAGGCGATCTCCTTCGCTAACGCCCTGCTAGACATCGACCTCACCCAGCGCGAGTTTGAGGGCGCCCCGGCCTCGGAGGTCACCAATGGCCTGATCGACCGCCTCAAGTCCCTGCGCGACCTGATCGAGGGACGCGACACCGTCGGCCTCGCCGACTCGCTGCAATACGAGTGGTCCGAGACGGCCGAGCAATGGCAGCGGCTGATCGACCAGATGGTGCTGTGGGTCACGGGGCCCGAGGACAGGACGACATGAACCGCGAGACCGACACCTCTCCCCCGCGTTGCCCTCCCCGCGCGGTCATGCTCTAATGCTCCCCAAGCGGCACGCAACAGGCATCGCAGGATCCCACGCCATGGCCAAGCCAACCCTCGACCATCCCACGCTCCCGCTGCTCAAGCAGCGGTTCGCCGGCGTCAAGCTGCTGGCGACCGAATTCCGCGGGCAGACCACGCTGGTCGTCCCCAAGGAGAGCGTCCACGACGTGCTCGCCTTCCTGCGCGGCGACCCCGGCTGCAGCTATGAGTTCCTCGCCGACGTCGTGGGCATCGACTACCTGCACTACCCCGCCCCGCAGGGCGCGCTGGCCGCCGCCGCGGGGCGCTTCGCCGTGGTCTACAACCTCGCGAGCTACTCGCTGGGCCGGCGCATCCTCGTGAAGACCTATCTCAACCCCACGCTCGACACCAGCGGCACCGAAGCCGACCCTGCCCTGCACCTCCCGACCGTCACCGACCTCTGGCCCGGCGCCGAGTGGCCCGAGCGCGAGGTCTTCGACATGTTCGGCATCCGCTTCGACGGCCACCCCGACCTTCGCCGGATCCTCCTGTGGGAGTCGTACCCCGCGCATCCGCTGCGGAAGGACTACCCGCTCCGCGGCTGCGGCGAGCGCGAGACCTACATCGTGGTCGACCGCGACAGCGCCTGAGCCCGGTTCGTCGCGGCGCGACGTCCCGCCGATAACTCGCGGCCATGTTCATTTCGCCCGTTTCGACGGGCGATAACCCATCCATTCGCGCGATATTCGCCGATAACGCCCCATCTGGAGCGAGGGCTCAACCGCTGCCCGCCGCTCGCCGATTCAATAGAGGCGCAAGCCATTGCGCCTGTTCGCTCGGGAAGTTGGATGAGAGAAGAGACCGCCTGCGAGGAGCCGCCCGCCATGACCGACGCCACTGGCCCGAACGAACCCGCCGCGCGGCCGATGCTGCGCTTGGCGGACACGGGCGCGACATTTGATCAACAGGCTCCGCTGCCGGAGGCCGGCCCCGTCCTTGAGGTGCAGGAGTCGCAGGGCATGTTCGCGCCGCCTCCCGCCCAGCCCGAGGGCGAGTTGGAGATCATCCCCTACGCCACGCGGGCCGCGATGATCGCGGCCAACCCCGGGCGGGCGATCCGCTCGAGTCTCCTGGCGGGGAAGGTCAAGCGCGGGACGCTCTTCCGCGTCTGAGCCTGATCTTGAGCCCGTGCCTCGTCGAATGATGCGGCGGGCCGGCTTTGCGATGAATCATTTGCTGTTCGGTCCGTCCGGCGCGAGGGCGTCGGACGTTGAGGGCGCGAGCCCTTGGGGAGATTGGCCATGACAGACAAGGACCACCCGGATTCCCCGCGCGCCGCGGCCGCCTCCGCCCCCGGAGACGATGCAGCGGCGCACGCGCTGGCCGACCGTCGGCGGAAGGACCGCCGCGCCCCTGCGGGAAACATCGGCGTGAGCCGGGTGATCCCCGTCCTGCCCTTGGCCGACGCCCAGGTGCTCAACACCTCGCCCGGCGGCGTGGCCCTGCGGACTCGCGTCGCTGTGCGCGTGGGCGAGCGGCTGTCGTTCCGCGCCGCGCCCCACACCCCGCCGATCCTCGCCGAGATCCTCGCGGTCGACGCCGAGGCGGATGGTTCGTTCCGCGTGCGCTGCCGCTGCCTGCTGGGTGGGTTTGAGGATTGACGCAGCGCCGGGTTCCGTGTCATCGCGGTCCAGGCCATTTCATGACGGCGCGGCGACGGAGCTTCGGGCGCCGCACCGCTTAGCTCTTCGCGAACCTGTTCAAACCAAGAAATTCAATCGGCAACGTCGAGCGCCCTTCGAGCGCCAGGTCGGCCATGATCTGCCCGATCACCGGCGCGAACTTGTAGCCGTGGCCGCTGAAGCCGCAGGCGAGGCTGACGTTGGGGTGCGTCGGGTGGCGGTCGAGGATGAACTGGTGGTCGGGCGAGTTGGTGTACATGCAGGCGCGGATGGAGAGCAGCGGGCCGTCGGCGGAGGGGATGAAGTCCTTGAGGAAGGGGCGGAGGCGGGCCTCGTCGTCGGCGGTGGGCTCGCGCTGCAGGCGGTCGGGTTCGCTGGGGATGCCGCGCTTGTCGTAGGCGAACTTGAAGCCCGGGTTGTCGGGCATCATGGGGAAGCCGTAGTAGTTGTCGCCGTCGGGCAGGTCGAGGATCCAGACGGGAAACTGCCCGAGCTTGAAGTGGTCGGGCGTGCGCGGCCAGGTCCAGCCGAGCATCTGGCGGGTGACCAGGAGCTTGACGCCCAGGTCCTTGAGGAGGCCTACGGTCCAGGCCCCGCCGGTGAAGACGAGGCGGGCGGCGTGGTAGGTCGCGCGGGTGGTGGTGACGGTGGCGGTCTTGCCGTCGCTGGTCCAGCCGAGGACGGGTTCGCGGCCGTGCAACTCGGCGCCGGCGCGCATCGCGAGTTCGCTGTGGGCGGAGTTGGCCCGCTCGGGGAGGACGAAGCCGGCGCTGTGGTCGCGCAGGCCGGCGTAGTCCTCCGGGAGCGTGAACTGCGGGTATTCGTGGGCGAGGTCGGCGTGGCTCAGCTTGTCATGGCCGAGGTTGTGTTGCAGGCAGGCCTTGAGCGAGCCGTCGACGACGCGGCAGCCGGGCGGGCCGATGTAGAGGCCGGTGGTGAGGTGGATGAGCTTGCCCCCGCCGCAGAGGCCGCCGTAGTCGTTCTCGAGCTGCTGCCAGAGGAGATAGGCCTGGCGGAGGAGGGGGACGTAGTCGGCGTGGTTGAAGTAGGCGAGGCGGATCATCCGCGAGTAGCCGTGGGAGGAGCCCAGGCCGTGGGGGATGTCGAACTGCTCGAGGCCGAGCACGCGCACGCCGCGCTTGGCGAGATGGAGGCAGGTCGCGGAGCCCATGCCGCCCACGCCGATGACGATGACGTCGAAGGTGTTGGACTTGGAATTGGACATGGTCAGAAGCCCCGCGTGCCGGGGATCCAGTCGGTGCCGGCGAGGGGGACCTTCGCCATCGCGGCCGCCTCGACGGTGAGGGCGACCAAGTCCTCGCGCTCGAGGTGGTGGACGTTCGACTTCCCGCAGGCGCGGGCGAGCGTGGTCAGCTCCATGGTCATCACCTGCAGGTAGTTCTTGAGCCAGCGGGCGCCGACGTCGGGCGTGAGGCGGGTCTCGAGGATCGGGTCCTGGGTGGTGACGCCGACGGGGCACTTGCTGGTGTGGCAGTGGTGGCAGTAGCCCGCGGCGGTGCCGAGCGCGGCGTAGTCGGCGGCGACGTCGACGGCGTGGCCGTCGCGCAGGTAGGCGGGGCGGTTGCAGCCCAGGGCCATCAGCACGCCTTGCCCGACGGCGACGGCGTCGGCCCCCAGCGCGAGGGCCTTCGCGGCGTCGGCCCCGGTGCGCACGCCGCCCGAGATGATCAACTGCACCTGCCCGACCATGTCGAGCTCCTCCAGCGCCTCGGCCGCGAGGCGCACCGCGGCGAGCGTGGGAATCCCCGTGTGCTCGATGAAGACCTGCTGCGTGGCCGCGGTCCCGCCCTGCATGCCGTCGACGACCACGACGTCGGCCCCCGCCTTTACCGCGAGCTTCACGTCGTCCTTCACGCGCGTCGCGCCGACCTTGACGTAGATCGGCACCTGCCAGTCGGTGATCTCGCGCAGCTCCTCGATCTTGATGGTCAGGTCGTCGGGCCCGGTCCAGTCGGGGTGGCGGCAGGCGCTGCGCTGGTCGATGCCCTCGGGGAGCGTGCGCATGACGGCGACGCGGGCGCTGATCTTCTGGCCGAGCAGCATCCCGCCCCCGCCGGGCTTCGCGCCTTGGCCGATGACGACCTCGATGGCGTTGGCCTTGCGCAGGTCGTCGGGGTCGAAGCCGTAGCGCGAGGGAAGGCATTGGTAGACGAGGGTCTTGCTGGACTGCCGCTCCTCGGGGGTCATGCCGCCGTCGCCGGTGGTGGTGCTGGTGCCGACGGCGGAGGCGGCCCGGCCGATGGCCTCCTTCGCGTTCGCCGAGAGGGCGCCGAAGCTCATGCCGGCGACGGTGATGGGCGTCTCGAGCTCGATGGGCTTCTTGGCGAAGCGCGTGCCCAGGACGGTCTTGGAGGCGCACTTTTCGCGGTAGCCTTCGAGCGGGTAGCGCGAGGCGGAGGCGGTGAGGAAGGAGAGGTCGTCGAAGGTGGGGAGCTTGCGCTTCGCGCCCAGGCCGCGGATGTCGTAGAGCCCGCGCTCGGCGGCCTGGTGGACGTAGGCCATCACGTGGCGGTTGAAGGAGAAGCCCTCCTCGACCACGGGGAGCGAGAGGCGGACATGATCATCGTGCGGCGGCGTGGGTGTGGACCCCATCGGTCGGCATTCCTGAAAACGGCGTGATTTCAAGCGTCAAATGGCCGCGTCAATATTCCTGATGGGCGTCCGAGTTCCAGTGATACAACGTCCGCCCCGAGGCGACCTTCTTGAACTCGCGCGGGCTGTGGCCGAAGCCCGCCTTGGCGAGCAGGGCCGTGAGCGAGGCCACGTCGTCGGCTGTGAGCGGCTCCTCGCGGGCGTCGGCGCCCAGGCCGTGGAGCTCGCCGCGGACGTAGAGCACGGCCTCGTAGAGCGAGTCGCCCAAGCCCGGGCCGGCGGAGCCGCAGACGACCAGTCGGCCCGCTTGGGCCATGAATGCGGAGAGGTGGCCGACGTCGCCCCCGACGACGACGTCGCCGCCCTTGAGCGAGATGGCGCAGCGCCCGGAGGCGTTGCCCTCGATCACCAGCAACCCGCCGCGCATCGACGCGCCGGCCGCCTCGCTGGCGTTGCCCTTCACGCGCACCGTGCCCGACATCATGTTCTCCGCCACGCCGCGCTCCACGTTGCCGTGGACGGTGACGCTCGCGAGCTTGTTCATCCCCGCGGCGTAGTAGCCGGCGTGGCCCATGATCTCCACGTCGATCGGCGCGTTGAGCCCCACCGCGAGGTTGTGGGCCCCGCCGGGGTTGGCGATGGCGACGCGCGGATGGTCCGCGCGGGTCGCCTCGGCGTGGAGGTAGGCGTTGATCTTCCGAACGCCCAGGGCCGGGAAATCCAGCGTGACGGCGGGGGCAGAGGGCGCGGCGACGCTTCCGGAGGCGGGGGTCACACGGCCCATGAGTAGATCCTCTCGGGCTGGGGCTCGAAGATCTCCGCGTCGCCGATCCCCGGCAAATGCGCCAGCGAGCGGAACTCCGACGCCACCGCGACGTAGTCGTCCGTCTCCGCGACGACCGCGGGCTTGCAGGCGAAGGCGTCGCGCACCAGCACGAGGCGGTCGTCGGTCGCCATGAGCAGCGTGTAGAAGCCGTCGAGCTCGCCGAACCCGCGCACGATCGCCTGCTCGAGCGTGTCGCCCTCGCGCATGTGCCACTCGAAGAAGCGGCAGGCGGCCTCGGTGTCGTTGTCGGTCACGAACAGGATGCCGCGCCGCTCGAGCGAGCGGAGGAGGCTGTGGTAGTTCGAGAGCGAGCCGATGGGCACGAGGCAGAAGTCGGTGCCGGTGGTGAAGGGGTGGGCGTGGCCGAGCGAGACGGCCGACTCGGTCGCCATCCGCGTGTGGCCGACGGCGTGCGAGCCGGACATGCCCTTGAAGCCGTACTTGCCCGCCACCGTCGCGGGCGGGCCGATGTCCTTGTAGATGTCCATCGCGTGGCCGACGGAGAGGACGCGGATGGCGGGGTCGACGCGGGCGAAGAAGGCGCGGACGGGCCCGGGCTCGGCGGCGGCGAGGATGATCGCGTGGTCGGCGCGCAGCTCGATCCTCGCGGCCGGGTCGAAGGCGGAGCGGAACTGCGCCAGCAGCGCGTCCCAGTCATGCGTCCCGGCCCAGTGGATGTTGAAGCGGTGGGCGGCGGTCTTGGCCTGCGTGAAGAGGGCCAAGCCGGTGGAGTCGGGCCCGCGCTCGGTCATGCACAGCAGCATGGGGACGACCGCCTCGCCCAGGCGGGCACGCAGGGACTGGGGCTTGGCGAGGAAGCCGACGATGCCGCACATGGGGGAGGCTCAGCGAATGGTGTGGTCGGTGGCGGACAAGGAGCGGAACCGTCGGTGCAGGACGCCCTTTTTCAAGGGCCGGCGGATGACGATCAGGAAAAGCGTCAACAAGGTCATCATGGCAGAGCTCAACATATGCTTACCACCACGTCCATTTCATTCCGGCCGACCGGGTCTGTTGGATCCGCGCGGGCCGCGTCTGCGCGTCGCGCCGCTCAGAAATATTCCAGGTACCGGTTCACTTCCCAGTCGGACACGTGCCGCTGGTACTCCACCCACTCGATCTGCTTGAGCTTGATGAACTCGTTGATGATCGGCTCGCCCAACTGGGCGGCGAATAGCGGGTCGTTCTCCAGCTCGCGGATCGCCTCGTGCAGCGATTGCGGGAGCGTGCCGATCCCCTTGGCGGCCAGCTCGGCGGGCGAGATCTCGTAGTGGTTGAAGTTGTGCGGGTCGGGCGGTTGGATCTCGTTGTCGATGCCGTCGAGCCCTGCGGCGATCACGGCGGCGGTCGCGAGGTACTGGTTGCAGCCCGAGTCGCAGAGGCGGAGCTCAAGCCGGCCGTAGGGGACGCGGACCATCGAGGTGCGGTTGTTGTCGCTGTAGCTGATGTAGGCCGGCGCCCAGGTCGCCCCCGAGAGCGAGCGCCCGACGACCATCCGCTTGTAGGAGTTGACGCTCGGCGCGACCAGGGGCGTGAGCGCCCTCGCGTGCTTGAGCACGCCGCCCAGGAAGTGGTAGGCCAGCTTCGAGAGGCCCAGCCCGTGCTTGTCGCTGTCGTCGGCGAAGAGGTTCTTCTTCTCCTTCACCACCGACATGTGGATGTGCATCCCGCTGCCCGTCCGGCTGCTGATCGGCTTGGGCATGAACGAGCAGATCATCCCCATCTCGCGGGCGATCTCGCCCGCCGCCATGCGCAGGAAGACGATCCGGTCTGCCGTGGTCACGCTGTCGGAATAGGTGAAGTTGATCTCGAACTGACCGTTCGCGTCCTCGTGGTCGACCTGGTAGACGTCGATGCCCACGGCGATCAGCGCGTCGACCAGCTTCTCGATGAACGCCCGGCTGCGCGACAGCCCTTTGTAGTCGTAGCAGGGCTTGTCGAGCGTGTCCGACGCGTCGGCGGGGGCGAGCTTCCCGTCCGGGCCCTTCTGCAGGAGCATGAACTCCGGCTCAAGGCCCGTGCAGAACGTCCACCCGCGGGCGGCCATCCGCTCGACCTGCTGGCGGAGGATGTAGCGCGTGTCATACGGATACTGCTCGCCCTTGACGAACCCCTCGCAGACGATGCGGGCATACCCCGTCTGCCACGGGACGAGCGAAAGCGTGCTCAGGTCGCCCTTGGCCATGAAGTCCGGGTCATGCGGCTGCATGCCCAGGCCCCAGATGGCGAACCCGGCGAAACCGGCCCCGTCGGTGAGGATGTCGGTGAAGTGCGAGACCGGGACGGCCTTGGTCTTGGCGACGCCGTGGATGTCTACAAATTGGGCAAGCACGAATTTGACGGCGTTCTGCTTCAAGAACGCGATCGCCTCGGCGACACGGGGGTCCGGCCCGGGTTGTTTCACGCGGGAAACGCTCTTGGGCGGGGGCGGGGAGAGGATTGCCTTGGTCATGAACGATCTCCACCGATGAAAAGCGCGTCACGGAGAAGAGGCCCACTGCTGCGCAACGAGGCGGACAGGGCGCGGACAGGGGGTGGAATGCAAAAGCAGGGCCGCGGAGGAGGATTCCGCAATGCAGGCGGGCGAGCCGGGCGTGACGCGAGGCCGACCCCACTGAACCCGACGGGGTACTGTTGAGATCAGTGGGCTTGTTCTCAATGGAGTGTCCAGAGGGTTCGTCTCCCACCGCGAATCGACGAGAATGGCCCGGGCCGATCGGACAACGCAGCTTGCCACGCACCGTCTTCCGTCTCCTGGAACCGCCCATGCGAGTCGACCGATATTTGTGTCTCGTCTCCACCTTGCTGCTGCTCCTCCCGTGCGCCGACCTCCGCGCTGCTGAGCCCGTCGGCGGCGCCTCCGCGCCGCGGTGGCAGGCGCAGCCCGCGTGGATCACGCGGAAGCCCCAATCGTTCGCCGTGAAGACCGAGGGCGCGGCCGTCGCCTTCCACGCCGCCGGGGCCGGGACGGAGATGCCCTTCACGCTCGTGCTGAGCGAGGCCGAGACCGACGGCGATGCCCGTTACCTGCTCGTGAAATACCGCGCGAAGGGCATCGACGTCGGCGGGGGCAACTATTTCATCCACGGCTACGAAGGGACGCACGGCGGGATCCGCTTCGCCGGGAACGACGAGGCGATCGCCGACGGCGGCTCCCACATCCTCGTGGTCGACCTCGAGGCGCTCCACGCCCAGGGGCCGACGACGCAGGTCGCGCTCAAGATCTCCGTCGCCGCCGGTGGCGACGCCACGCTCTGGCTCGACCGGCTCTGGTTCTCCGACGAGAAGCCCGCGAGCGCGC
>JAPLMQ010000101.1 GCA_026386955.1 Planctomycetota bacterium | reverse complement strand
GTCGGAACCAGCAGGGCCCGACGGACGACTTCCACGCCAGCCGCCTCGTCGGTCGACTTGGTCTCGATCTTCTTCAGGGCGTCGATGGCGCGGATGAAGCTCACGCCGCCGCCGGGGACGATGCCTTCCGACACCGCGGCGCGGGTCGCGTGCAGCGCGTCCTCGACGCGGGCCTTCTTCTCCTTGAGTTCGGCCTCGCTGGCCGCGCCCACGCGGATCTGGGCCACGCCGCCGGCGAGCTTGGCGAGGCGCTCCTGGAGCTTCTCCTTGTCATAGTCGCTGGTGGTGGTGTCGATCTCGCGGCGGATCTGCTCGATGCGGGCCTGGATCGCCTTCGACTCGCCGGCGCCTTCGATGACGGTGGTGTTCTCGGCGTCGACGGTGATCTTCTTGGCGAGGCCCAGGTGCGAAAGCTCGACCTTGTCGAGCTCGATGCCCAGGTCCTTCATGATGGCGGTCGCGCCGGTGAGGATCGCGAGGTCCTCGAGCATCGCCTTGCGGCGGTCGCCATAGCCGGGGGCCTTGACGGCGCAGATGTTCAGCACGCCGCGGAGCTTGTTCACGACCAGGGTCGAGAGGGCCTCGCCCTCGACGTCCTCGGCGATGATGAGCAGCGGGCGCTTGGAGTCCTGGATCTTCTCGAGGAGGGGCACGAGCTTGGAGATGGAGCTGATCTTGTCTTCGTAGATGAGGACAAGGCACTTCTCGAGCTCGACGCTCATCTCGTCCTGGTTGGTGACGAAGTTGGGCGAGAGGTAGCCGCGGTCGAACTGCATGCCTTCGACGACGTCGACGTAGGTCTCGAGGCTCTTGCCTTCCTCGACGGTGATGACGCCGTCCTTGCCGACCTTCATGAACGCGTCGGCCATGATGCCGCCGATCGCGCGGTCGTTGTTGGCGCTGATCGAGGCGACGTTGGCGATGTCGTCCTTGTTGGTGACGTTGATGGGCTTGGACTGCTTGCCGATGCTCTCGACGGCGGCGTCGACGGCCTTGCGGATGCCGCGGACCAGCGCGTTGGCGTCAACCCCCGCGGCGAGCTGCTTGAGCCCCTCGCGGAAGAGGGCCTCGGCGAGGACGGTCGAGGTGGTGGTCCCGTCGCCGGCCTTGTCGGACGTCCGGCTGGCGGCTTCCTTGACGAGCTGCGCGCCGGCGTTCTGGTTCTTGTCGCCCAGTTCGATCTCCTCAGCCACGCTCACGCCGTCCTTGGTGACGGTCGGGCCGCCCCAGCTCTTGTCGAGCACGGCGTTGCGGCCGCGGGGGCCCAGGGTGCTCTTGACCGCCGCCGCCAGCTTCTCCACGCCGGCGAGCAGGGCCTTGCGCGCTTCCACATCGAATGCCAGTTGTTTTACGGCCATAGGTCTTGGTCTCCGCTAAGGGATGGTTGTGAGTGCTTTTTGCGATTCCGCTTCACGCAGCCCGTCTGGAACGGCTTTCCCGCCCCACTTGGCTGGGTGAGTCCCCGCGGCGGCGACCGCGCCGAGCGCCCCAGGGACGACGGGTTACGGTTGCAAGGGCAGTACCAGAGGGCTGTTTGGAGTCGCCAAAACCCCCAAACCCCAATAACCGCCGAAAATCGCTTGCTTTTGGGGTTTGGACGGGGTTTTGGGCGGCTGCTCGCTCCCGACGGGGGCTCTGTCATGGTGACAGGGACGTCAGGTTGAGGTCGGCTCCCCTGCCATCGTGACAGGCGAGGGAATCGCCCCGCATTCGGGGCAGGCGTTCCCCGGCAAGGTGCCGCGAAGGTCGTAGCCGCAGGCTTGGCAATGGCCGGCGGGAGGCTTTCGTCGAGGCCTGAAGACGACGAGCCAAACCAAAGGGAGCAAGGCGAAGGCAGCCATGACCAAAACATCAGCGGTTTCAACCTTTACGCCCCGGTCTACGAGCACAGGTCCAAACGGACCAGTTACTGATTCGAGGTCGAATCTTTCGACCTTGAACAATGGCAGCCATACCGTCGTCGAAGCCCCAACATGAGTGTAGGACATGAGGTAGTTAGCCGGGTCATAGCAGTGCAAATGGAGCCGGCCACGAAGTGAGGCGATCACGACCTGCTTCCCACCCACGCCAAACGTCACCGACTCCCATCCCAAAAAGACGCTCCAAGCCCAAAGACACCCCACCGCCAAGCAACAGGCGAGCGAAAGGCCGGCGAGGAGGGTGAAGAGGCGTCGTATCATGGGGAGATCGTCGCAGGCGAGGGAATCGCCCCGCATTCGGGGCAGGCGTTGTCGGCTGGGGTGCCGCGAAGGTCGTAGCCGCAGGCTTGGCAATGGCCAGCGGGAGGCTTTCGTGGCCGTAGACGGATGATGACCCAGGCGGCCGGGAGCAACGCGAAAACAGCCATCACTAAAATGTCGGCAACCTCGGCCCGCACGGTTTGACCGTAGGGATAGGGAAAGCCGTCATTCGATTGCTCGAACTTGAACAGGGGCAGCCATTGCGTCACCGGGATGTACATCATATTGGGGAGGCCGAAACGACGCATGCCCGAGTCCCTGCCAAAGAACCAAAATTCGAGTCGGCCAGGGACTGAGACGATGCACAACTCACTTCTCCCCACGTCGAACGTCCTCAAATCAACTGCCCAATAGATGCTTCGCGCCCAAAGGCACCCCACCGCCAAGCAACAGGCGAGCGAAAGGCCGGCGAGGAGGGTGAAGAGGCGTCGCATCATGCGGACATCGTTTATACTCCTCGCCCCTTCGGCCCGCCAAGCCTTTTGCGAGACTTGCCTGAGGGCCAAAGGCCCGTTTTATACCAGCCTAGGGCGAAGCCCTAGGTGAGCGGAGACAAAAAGGGCTGTAGGGCTGAAGGCCCGTCTTATCGCGCCTTCGAAAACCCAATAAGACGGGCTTTCAGCCCTCAATTGGAATCCGCACGCTTTCCTGGGGCTTTGCCCCAGGCTGGTATAAGACGGGCCGTTGGCCCTGAAGAGGATCGAAGACCCGTTTGAGGCCGACCTCGCGATCTCCCGTGGAATGCCCCGTTGAGATCGCCTCTGGTCGGAACCTCCGACGCCGGCCTGTTTCCCCCAAGGCCGGGGTTATCCGCAACTTGACACCGTCCCGCATCCATGTACACTCGTCGGTTGGCTATTTGACTCGCCTCCGTCCGTTTCCCCAGCCCGTTCAGGCCTCTTTTTGGGTGCAGCAGCGATGAACCGTCAGACCACTCTCGTGAAGACCGGCGAAGCCAAGCAGGCGTGGCTCCATATCGACGCCACCGACCTGGTCCTCGGCCGCCTTTCGACCAAGCTCGCCGTGATCCTCATGGGCAAGCACAAGCCCGAGTACACCCCGCACGTCGACACCGGCGACTTCGTCATCGTCACCAACGTCGAGAAGATGCGGATGACCGGCAACAAGCCCGACATCAAGTTCTTCCAGACCTACAGCGGCTACCCCGGCGGGCAGAAGAACTTCAGCTACCGCTGGATGCTCGAGCACAAGCCCGAGCTGCTCCTGGAGCGCTCCGTCCGCCGCATGATCCCCAAGGGGCCGCTCGGCGCCGCGATGCTCGGCAAGCTCAAGATCTACAAGGGCGCCACCCACGAGCACCAGGCCCAGCAGCCCACGACCATCACCCTGTGACTTTCCCGGCAGGCAGCCAATGCCTGCCTTTTTCTTCCCGTACCGCACCCCGAAAACCGCGAGTTGACCTGAGGATCCGAGTTCCATGACGCAAGAGACGAACGCCACCGCGACGCCCGCCGCCCCCGCTTCCGCCCCCGGGACCCCCTCCAACCCCTCGTTGGTCAAGACCAAGGTCGTGCAGGGCAAGAAGCCCGCCGGGCCCGACAAGGCCGGGTTCTATTGGGGCACCGGCCGCCGCAAGACCGCCGTCGCCCGCGTCCGCATCAAGCCCGGCACGGGCAAGATCTCGATCAACAAGCGCGAGCTGACGCTGCACTTCACCGAGATGCGCGACCTCGCCGACGTGGCCGCCCCCCTCAAGGCGACCAAGACCGAGGGCGCCCTCGACGTGCACATCACCGTCAACGGCGGCGGCTTCACCGGCCAGGCCGGGGCCTGCAAGCTCGGCATCGCCCGCGCCCTGCTCCGCTACGACGTCGGTCTCGAGCCGATCCTCCGCGAGCACGACTTCCTCACCCGCGACGCCCGCAAGGTCGAGCGCAAGAAGTACGGCCAGTCCGGCGCCCGCCGCCGCTTCCAGTTCTCGAAGCGTTGATCGAGCAGGCTTGGACCGCGAAGGCCTCGCACAACCCACGCATTCCCCGCACCCGCCTTCTTGGCGGGTGTTTTTTTGCGCCACATCAGGCGAAGCGCCACATCAGACGAAGTCTGATCAGAGCCGGACACTGTGTGTCCGTACTTCGGGCGAAAGCGGTACTCCGCTCGCACGACGTGTCGGATGCTTGGGAGGCGGAGAATTGGGCGAGGCCTTCGGCAAATGCTGTCGATGGGACTTCGCAGTGTTTCGTGTCGCGACTGTGAAGCTGGCACTTCGCGCGAGGCGGAGTACCGCCTTGCGCCTGATGTACGGACACACAGTGTCCGGCTCTGATCAGGCATGCGCCTGATGGAAACAATCCCCCCTCACACCGCCGGCGTCGGCTTCACGCCGAACAGCCGCGCCGCGTTGAGCCCCAGGATGTTTCGGCGGTCCTCGTCGGAGATCCGCGCCGCGATCACACGCCCCACCTGCTGGGCCGCGGAGAAGAGGGCCGCGTCGGAGCCGAAGAGCAGCTTCGTGCTGCCCATCCGGCGGACGACCTCCTCGATCAACCCGCGCGGGCCGCGGGAGTAGGCCGTGTCGATGTAGAGGTTGTCGAGCGTGCGGGCGTTCTCGACGTAGACGTCCAAGTCGGCGCTGCCCGTGTGGGCGGCGATGAAGTTGACGTGCGGGAATTTCCTCGCCGCCCCGGCGAGGGTCTTCACGTCGCCCCCGCCCCAGCAGTGGGCGAGGCAGGGCATCTTCCGCGCGTTGAGCATCTCCAGCACGGGGTCGTACCGCGCGTCGTCATAGGGCACGCCCCAGCGGGTGTAGAGCTTCCCGCCCGAGAAGCCGTTCTTGAGGTAGTTCTCCACGTCGCCCACCAGCGTCTTGCCGTGGCGGATGTCGATGCCGACGTAGGCGGTGATGCGGTTCCCGGCCTTGCGGATGTCGCGGAGGAGCGAGTCGTTGGCCCGCTCGAAGTCGACGCCGGAGATCGCGCAGACCGCCGAGCAGGCCATGCCCGAGAAGCCGAGCATCTGCATCTCGCGCTGCAGCCCCTCGGAGGAGCCGTCGTAGAGCGAGCCCATCGACCAGCCGTCGCAGGTGTGGGTGTGGACGTCGAAGATGAACTCGCCCAGGACGCGCCCCTGCGCGAGTCGGCCGAGGAGCTCCTTCTGCCGCGGGGTGGCGACGTGGGCGTGCGTGTGCGCGTGCGTCTGGGCGTGTGATTGTGTCGCGGCCTGGCTCATCGGATGCCCTCCATCAGGCGGTTGAGGTTGCCCGAGGCGATCAGGGCCCGCTTGGGCTCGGGCAGTTGGGTGTAGGCGACCTGGGCGACGGCCGGCGCGGCGTCGTACTTGAAGAGCCCGCTGCCGAAGATGGTCCGCTCGGAGCCGAAGTAGCGGTCGAGCTGCTCGATCACCGACCCGCCGACGTTGCCGGGCGAGGTGCAGATGTGCAGGTTCGGGCAGGAGCGCATGACGGCCAGGACCCGCCGCGTGTCGCCGTAGAGGACGCGCTGGAGCACGACCTTCAGCCTCGGGAAGGCCTGCAGCACGGCGTGCAGGTTGCCGTAGTTCGTCTGGTCGGCGTGCATGAAGAGCGGCAGCCCGCGGTCGGCCATCGCGTTGAAGAGGTCGGGGCACTGCCACGCCGCGAAGTCGAACCCGCAGGCCTGGGGCCAGAGCTGCACGCCCGCGGCCCCCTGCTTCACCAGGTCGTCCACCCGCTTCGCGGCCGGCGTGTCGTCGCGTTCGTTGACGACGTAGACGCCCATGATCGGCCGGAGGCGGGGCGAGGCCGCGAGGTCGCGCAGCAGGTCCTCGTTGCCCCACTCGGGGGTCGAGAGCGCGATCTTGTGGTTCGTCACCAGCGCCTTGCCCACGCGGGCGAGGTCCATCTCGCGGAGCAGGTCGGCCACGGTCGGGGCCTCGTCCTCCTCCTGGTCGATCGTGCGGCCGATGATCACGTCGGCGTCGAAGAATTCCATGTCGGGTTCCGGGGGCTTGGATTCCGGGGGGCGGAACGGAGCCGGCATGGTACATCGCGGGAGGCGAGGCGGCGCGGCGCATGTCTGCCGGCTTCGCTGGACGTGCCACACCGCAGCCGAAGGCTGCTGTGTGCCGAACAACCCTTGGCGTCGGGCCTCGCGGGCATCCGAGTTCCCTGCGCCGGCGGGCATGCGAAGGAATCCACTTCACCCCGGCCGCACCGTGATCCGCACATGGCAGCCTTCGGCTGCGATGTGGCACGTCCAAGACGATCGAGTGCGGTCACCCCGCCTTCGCCGGCAGCCCCGCCAAGCGGCGGACCCTCTCGACATCCATCGTGCGGATGAGATGGACGAGGTTGCCCCAGACCGGGTGGAAGCCGAACCCGCCGTGGGTCATCTCGGCGATCGCCTCGTCGCGCGGCCAGCCCTGCACGACGACGCGGTAGGCGGCCACCATCGCGCCCGTGCGGTCGGAGCCGTGGTGGCAGTGGACGAAGACCGGGCGGGACTGCGGATCGACGGCGACACGGAGAAACGCGGCGAGGTCCTCTTCGTCGACCATCGAGGAATGCACCGCCATCCGGCGATAAATCACCGGCGAGCCGGCGAGGAGTTCGTCATCGCCGTGAAGCAGCCGCAGGTTGACGATGGTGCGGACGCCCATCGCGCCGAGCTCGCGGATGCCCTCGGCGGCGGGCTGAGCGCCGCGAATGAGGCCGTCGTCGACGCGAAAAAGATTGGGCAGGCCGGCGTGCCCCTCGATCGGCGCCGCCCACGCCGCGGGGCGCTCACCGGCGGGCAACGGCTTGGCGGAGAGGCAGCCCGCGAGCGCCAGCATCAGCGGCGCGAGGAGCAGGAGCCGGCGTCGCGGGGCGTGGGGCGTCGTGGCGATTTGCGAGAGCCCATCAGAAGAACATCTGATCAGAGCCGGACACTGTGTGTCCGTTCATCGGGCGCGAGGCGGTACTCCGCTCGCGCGAATCGCCGGCATCCATGGAGGCTCCAAGAGTCGACACGCCCATACGTCGCTCAGGCGGGTTTCGCGGGCACGCTCTACCCGCCCTACGAATGCGCCGCCGCGTGAAACCGAGAATCTTGAGGTGCGATGGGGCCTGGCATTTCGCGCGAGCGGAGTACCGCTGCGCGCCCGATCGACGGGGACACAGTCCCCGGCTCTGATCAGACTCAAGTCAGGCCTGATCCGATCAGACTCCCTCGCGGCCTCACACATCCAGGTTCTTGACCTCCAGCGCGTGCTCCTCGATGTACCTGCGCCGGGGCTCGACCTCCTCGCCCATCAGGATCGAGAACAACTGCTCCGCCTGGCTCGCGGCGTCCCACGTCACCCGCAGCAGGATGCGGTTCTCCGGGTTCATCGTCGTGTCCCAGAGCTGCGAGGCGTCCATCTCGCCCAGCCCCTTGAAGCGCTTGATCTCGATGCCCTGCTTGCCCGCCTCGAGGATCGACGGCAGCACGCGGGCGAGGCTCGGCACCGGGTGGTGGTGCACTGCCGCCTTCGCGTCGCGCACCGCCAGCTCGTACCGCGTGTGCATCTTCTCGCCGCTGGCCGACTCCTCCTGCACGAGGCTGTAGTCCTCGATCGAGAGCCCGAACTCCGCGAGCCTGCCGAAGATCCGCTCCAGCTCCTTCACCTCGTGGAGCTCCTTGCGGACCGGGCCGACGGGGCGGACCGACTGCGCCGCGCTCACGCCCTGGGCCGCGGCGTCGAGCTCCAAGTCCGTCGGCGCCACGGCGTGGGCCTTCACATATTCGTCCTCCTGCGCGTCCGACCAGAAGAAGACCTCCCCGCCGTCGGTCCCCTCGGCCTTGGGCAACTGCAAGCGAACGCGGGGCAAACGGTTCTTCCCCTCCGGGTCCTGCCCGCGCAGATAGAGGAAATCCTCGAAGACGATCCCGCGCCGCTGCACGATCGAGATCAGGTCGTTGAGCTGCCCGAGCAGCTCGAAGACGGTCCGCAGTTCCGGGCCGGCGATCCGCCGCGTCTCGCGGTGCTCGTCGTCGAAGACCACCAGCGTCGTCCCGTCGAGGCCAAGTCCGCCGAGCACCTCGCGCATCCGCTTCTCGTTGAGCACGTACTCGCTCTTCTTGTTGCGGGTGACGAGGTAAAGAGGCGGCTGGGCGATGTAGATGCGTCCCTGGCGGACCAGCTCGGGCATCTGGCGGAAGAAGAAGGTCAGCAGCAGCGTGCGGATGTGCGAGCCGTCGACGTCCGCGTCGGTCATGATGATGATCTTGCCGTAGCGCAGCTTGGCGATGTTGAACTCGTCGGCGCCGATCCCGCACGAGAGCGCCTGGATGATGATGCGGATTTCCTCGAAGCCCAGGATCTTGTCGAGCCGGGCCTTCTCGACGTTGAGGATCTTGCCCTTGAGCGGGAGGATCGCCTGGTAGCGGTGGTCGCGCCCGCCCTTGGCGGAGCCGCCCGCGGAGTCACCCTCGACGAGGTAGAGCTCGGAGCTCTCCACGTCGCGCGAGGTGCAGTCGTAGAGCTTGCCGGGCAGGCCCGAGCCGTCGAGCGCGCCCTTGCGGCGGGTCAGCTCGCGGGCCTTGCGGGCGGCCTCGCGGGCCTGGGCCGCCATCACGCCCTTCAAGCAGATGCGCTTCGCGTCGGAGGGGTGCTCCTCGAGCCACGCGCCCAGCTTCTCCCCCACCGCCGTGTTGACGAACGACTCGACCTCGGAGTTGCCCAGCTTGGTCTTGGTCTGGCCTTCGAACTGCGGGTCGGGCACGCGCACGGCGATGATCGCGGCCATGCCCTCGCGCAGGTCCTCGCCGGTCGGCGCGACGCCGTCCTTGAGGATGTTGGCTGCGCGGGCGTAGTTGTTGAGCGTGCGCGTCAGGGCGGTCTTGAAGCCCGAGAGATGGGCCCCGCCCTCGATGGTGTTGATGTTGTTCGCGAAGCTCAGGATCGTCTCGTTGTACGAGTCGTTGTGCTGGATCGCGATCTCGACGACCAAGTCGGAGCCCGGCGCCTCGACGCGGAAATAAATCGGCGGATCGATCAGGACTTCCTTGCCCTCGTTGTTGGCGCGGACGAACTGGATGATGCCCTCGGGGAAATGCAGGACCTGCGACTTGGCGGTCCGCTCGTCCTCGATGGTGATGGTGATGCGCGGGTTCAGGTAGGCCAGTTCGCGCAGGCGGTTGAGCAGCGTGTCGAAGCGGAACTCGGTGTCGGGGAAGATCTGCGGGTCGGGCTTGAAGGTGACCTTCGTGCCGGACTTCTTGTTGTGCTCGCCCAGGAGGTGGAGCGGCTCGACGACGGCCCCGCGCTCGAAGCCGATGGCGTGCAGCTTGCCGTCGCGCGAGACCTCGATCTCCATCCATTCGGAGAGGGCGTTGACGACCGACGCGCCCACGCCGTGGAGCCCGCCCGAGACCTTGTAGGAGTCGTGGTCGAACTTGCCGCCCGCGTGGAGGACGGTCATGACGATCTCGACGGTCGGCCGACCGTTGAGGCGCGGGTTCTCGTGGTGGTAAGGCCCGACGGGGATGCCCGAGCCGTCGTCGGCGACGGAGACGGATCCGTCGGCGTTGATCTTCACGCCGATGGAGTTGCACCGCCCCGCCATGTGCTCGTCGATGGAGTTGTCGACGATCTCGTAGACCAGGTGATGCAGCCCGCGGAGGGTGGTGTCGCCGATGTACATGCCCGGGCGCTTGCGGACGGCTTCGAGGCCCTCGAGGACCTTGATGGAGTTCTCGTCGTAGGAGTGCGAGGTGGCGGCAGCGCCGGCGGGGGTTCCGGGGGCAATTCCGGGGGTGCTTCCGGGCTTGTTTCCGGGGGCCGGAACGGGCGCGGCGGAGGCGATCTCTTCCGTGCGATCTGACATGCGTTCTCAACCTTCCTTGGTGGCGGGGGCGGTCCCGGCAAAATGCGGCGATTTGCCCTGTTTTTTCAGGGGTTTTGACGGTCCTTCATTCTATGCGGCGAGGGGGTGGAACGCCAGTCGCAGGGGACGATGGAATCGCGGGAATTCGGAGGAATTCCAGAGCCGAATTCCGACGGGAAATTCGGGGCCCTTTGCCTCGCCAAATTGACCGCCGAAAATCGCGATTCGCCCCCCTTCCCCCTTCATGCGACGGCTGTCTGCCCCTCTCCCTCCGGGAGAGGGTGGCACGGATGGACTCATCCGTGACGGGTGAGGGCGTGAGTCAACAGTAATGCCTGAATGATCGCTTGCGTCTGCCGTGTTGAGCGGCGGTTGCCGTTCTCTCACGCCCTCACCCGGCGGGAGTACCCGCCACCCTCTCCCGGAGGGAGAGGGGCAGAGCAACGGCGCGAGGATCATGTCGATCCCGCACGTCCCGACGGGAACTCTTGTAGGGTGGCGCGATGGGCAAGATCGAACCCCCGCCCATCACACCCGTCCATCGCCGCTCACGCGCATCTACTTCCGACTTCCACCCACCTGCTTGTTCGCCCAATACTTATCGTCGTCGGAAAAAATTATTCGTGGACCGGTCGCGTCCCACGCCGCAGTTCCGATGTCGAATCGACGCGGCTTGATCACGACAGCCCGACCTTCAAAATCAAGCGCTTGCATGAACGGCTCCAATTCCAAATTCCCCCCGACAATCCTCCATTTGCCCGAGCCGGCATAAATGTTGTTGCCGTCCTTGTCGAGGCTTTGCGTGAAACTGCCGTCCTGCTGGAGGACGAAGGTCTCAGTGGCCCCGCCATATTGGCCCACATACTCCCCAGCGACGATTCCAACGTTTGGCTTTTGATCGCACGCCGCCAAGGCGCATGCACATGCCGCGGCGATCAGCGTCAGCCACCAGTTTTTAATTGGTCCCGGCATTCAACGCTCCTTCAAATCAAACCGCTTTTCCCATTCGAGCGCTTGCCTCGCATTTGATGTTGAATTGTTCACGGGTTCGATGGGTTCGCCTCTTCGCCCCAAACGGGGCGAAATGAGGCGGTTCAGTCGCGCCCCTGCGGGGCGTCCGGGTTTCAACGGTCGATGGAAATCGCGATCGACACGGAGGAATCCGCGGGGGAACTTTCCGGGGATCTCGAAGACGCATGACCGCACACGTCGCGACGGTGG
This sequence comes from Planctomycetota bacterium, assembly GCA_026386955.1. Lineage (GTDB taxonomy): Bacteria > Planctomycetota > Phycisphaerae > Phycisphaerales > Phycisphaeraceae > JAPLMQ01. The sequence continues at coordinate 8,047 of JAPLMQ010000101.1, read as the reverse complement.
GCTTCGCCGAGCACGGCTCAGCACCACCCTACAAGCGGGCGCGAGGCGTCCCGGCGATCAAGGCACCGGAATGTTCGTGAGCTCGCTCGGCCGAGTTATCAGCACAATCCCCTCCTCGAAATCCCCCATCGCCGCGGGCTTCGTCTGGGGCTTCGTTTCCGGCTCCGCCTCCGGCCCCGGCACGGGCGAGAGCGCCGGCTGCTGCCCCTGCTCCGCCGCCTGGATCTTGCGGGTGAGCCGGTCGGCGAGGCCCTTGAGCTCCGGGTCCTCGGCCTCGGCGGCGGGGCCCAGCTCGCGGGCCAGCTCCAGGGCGCGGCGCCAGGTCTGCATCGCCTGCGGGCGGTCGCCGGCGCGGAAGAGCGCCTCGCCCAGGTGGTCGAGGATCACGGGGTACTCGCCGTTGTTCGCGCCCTGGGCCCGCTTGAGCCACTTGATCGCCTCGGGGAACTCGCCGAGCTTGTAGCAGACCCAGCCCATCGAATCGAGGTAGGCCGAGTTGCCCGGCTCGGTCTGCACCGCGCGGGTGAGCAGCTCCTTGGCCTTCTTGAGGTTCTTGCCCTGGTCGGCCCAGGCATAGCCCAGCGCGTTGTTGGTCATCGCGTGGTCGGGGTGCTTGGCGAGCAACTCGAGCATGACCTTGTGGGCCTCGTCGCGCTTCCCGCGGCGGTCGAGGTGGGCCGCCCATTCATAGGTCAGGTCGAGCTCATGCCCGGGGAATTTCACGATGGCCTCGTGGACGACCTTGTCGGCCTCGTCGGGCTGGTTGTTGGCGATCAGCGCGTCGGCGAGCCGGTGGACCAACGGGCGCGGATCCTTGACCCCCGCCTTGTCGGCCAGCGCCTCGTTGAGCGCCTTGACGGCCTCGGCGGGGCGCTTGTCCTCCATGTAGACCACCGCCAGCCGCTGGGCCCGCTCGGGCCCGGGCGGCTCAAGCAGCAGCCGGCGCTCGACGATCTGGTTGAACTTCTTCTTGTCGCCCACGCGGCGGTAGTGCTCGATGGCGACCTGCAGCATGCGCCCGTCGCGCGGGGCCTTGGCGAGGCCTTGGTCGATCACGGCGGAGGCCTCGGGCTGGCGGTTGTTGGTCGTGAGCAGTTCCAGCAGCGTGGAGATGGCCTTGTAGTCGCGCGGGTTCTCCAAGATCAGCCCGCGGAGGTTCTTCTCCGCCTGCTCGACCTGGTTGTTGGCGACCATCCACTCCGAGAGCATCAGCCGGGCGATCCGGCTCTGCGGGATCGTCCGCTGCAGGCGGCGCATTAGGCGCTGGTACTGCTGCGAGGCGTCGGCGGCCGCCTGCGGGCTTTCGTAGAGGTCGAAGAGCGCGTCGTAGAGCGGCTCGGCCTGGGGCTGGGCGTCGAGCGCGTCGAGCAGCGTGCGCTCCGAGCCGGGGGCGTCGTTCATCGCCCGCTGCAGCATCGCCTTCTGGATGACGAAGGCGATGTTGAGCGGCGGCTGGGCGAGGCGCTCGTCGAGCAGCTTGAGCGCCTCGGGGGCGCGGTTGGTCTGGGCCAGGATGCCCACGCGCAGGGCCATCAGGTCGCTGTCGCGGCTGTCGGCGAGCGGCTTGAGCATCTCCTCGGCCTTGTCGTACTGCCGCTGCTCGGCGAGCTGGCGGACGAGTTCCACGCGCGCGGCCTGCAGCGCAGGGTCGGCGGCGACGGCGGCGGCGTAGGCGGCGGAGGCCTCCTCGGCGCGGCCGTCCTTCTCGAGGATCTTCCCGCGCAAGTAAAGCGACGCGGCCTTGGCCTTCTCCGCCGGAGTCAGGACGTCGAACGCGGCGAGGAGCACCGACGGCTCGGCCGACTCCTCGAGGAAAACCGCGGCGTAGCGCTTGGCCTGGGCGGGCGAGGCGGTGATCGCGGCGCCGGCGATGCGCAGGGCCGGCGCGAACGACTCCGCGGAGCGCGAGGCAGAGGCCGACGCCGACCCGTTGCCCGCAAGCGCCTGGCGGATGAGCTGCTCGCCCACGCCCGCGTCGCCGGGCTTCGCGGCCAGGTGCTTCTCGAGGAAAGCCTGCCCCGCCTCGCCTCCGATGATCTGCGAGATCGCCACCGCCAGCGGACCCGGGCGGTCCAGCTCCTCGTAGACCTGCGTCACGCGCGGCACGAGCGTCGACTTGCGCGGCGAGTTCGAGTTCACGTAGCGCACCAGGTCGATCGCCTGGGGGTTCGCCTTCGCGGCCTTGAGCGCGGACACCGCGACGTCCTGCGCCGGCTCTCGCTTGCGCAGCAGCAGGTCGGTGTAGGCCACGCGCCCGGCGAGCAGCAGCGGGTCCTCCGTCTGCAGAGAGGCGGCGTTTTGGTACGCGACGGCGGCGGCAGCGGGATCGTCGAGCCGGTGGTGGGCGTCGCCGATCGCCAGCCAGAGGTAGCTCTTCTGCCGGCTCAGGAAGAGCATCTCGCGGGCGAGCCGGGTCGTCTGCCCCGTGGAGGCGGGCGTGTCGAGGCAGAGGCGGTATTGCTCGATCGCGGCGGCGTCGTAGCCCCCGCGCTCGAGCGCGCCGGCCAGCGAGTATCGCAGGAACGACCAAATGCCGGGGTCGACGCCCGCCGCCCCCGCGCCCCGCGGGCGCGAGATCGCGCGGGCAAAGAGCACCGTCGCGTTGTCCCACTTGGTCTGCTCGATGGCGAAGCGCCCCAGGACGAAGAGGCTCTCGACGTCGTCGGGGTCGGCCGCGACCGCCTGCTCGAAGTAGTAGGCCGAGCGGATCTTGTTGCCCATCGCACCGTAGATCTCGCCCAGCAGCCGCATGATCGGCGTGTTGCCCGGGGCGAGGCGCTCGGCGGTCTGCAGGTAGTTGATCGCCTCGGCGCCGCGGCGCTCGCGCCAGGCGACGCGCCCGAGGAAGTAGGCCCGCTCGGCGGGCAGGGGCGACTCGTTGGGGCGCGTGGCGGCGGGCTGCGTCGAGGGGCGGGTGGTGGCGGCGAGGAACGCGGGCGTGGGCAGCGAGGCGATGACCTGGTCGAGCTTGAGCCGGGCCTTCTTGAGCGCCTCGCCCTTGCGGGCCAGCAGGATCGTGGGCTCGATGAACGGCGGAGGCAGGACCTGCCCGGAGGCCTGGGCCTCGGCGACGGCCCGCCCCTCGGCGCCCGCGGCGCCCGTGGAGGCCGGCCGCGTCGCCGCGTTCGGGCCGCCCTGGCAGCCGAGCATCAGGGCCGCGCCCGCCAATCCCGCCAGCGACATCGAACGCTTCTTCATCGTGCTCGTCCTCGCGCCGCGCCCGCTCCCGCGACGCTCAACTGATGACCTTCTTGAGCCCGTAGCTGATGATGCCCGTCGCCCCGGCGCGGTTCAGCCTCGGCACCAACTCACGCTCCACATGCTCGTCCACAATCACCTCGACCGCAACCCAATCGCCGTCCGCCAGCGGGTTCACCGTCGGCGACTTCTCCGCGGGCAGCAGCTTCAGGATCGCCTCGAGCTTCGCCTTGGGCACGTTCATCTTCAGCCCGACCTTCTCCCGCGCCGCGATCGCGCCGCGCAGCAGCAGCGCCAGGTCCTCGATCTTATTCCGCTTGGCGGGGTCCTTCCACGCCTCGCGGTTGGCGATCAGCCGCGTCGTGCTCGTCAGGATCGTGTCGATCACCCGCAGCTTGTTCGCCCGCAGGCTCGAGCCCGTCTCCGTCACGTCGACGATCCCGTCGACCAGCCGGGCCTTGACCTCGGTCGCGCCCCACGAGAACTCGATCTTCTTGACCTTCACGCCCGCCTTCTCGAAGAACCGGCGCGTCGTCGCCACCAGCTCGGTCGCGATGATCCCGTTCGCCAGGTCCGACGCCTTCTGGTGCGGCGACTCCTCGGGCACGGCCAGCACCCACTTCACCGGCTGGCGCGTCGCCTTCGAGTAGGTCAGCTCGCAGACCTCGTGCACGTCGGAGCCGTTCTCGATCACCCAGTCGTGCCCGGTGATGCCGATGTCGACCACGCCGTCCTCGACGTACCGGCTCATCTCCTGGGCGCGGAACATCACGGCCTGGAGCTCCGGGTCGTCGATCGCGGGGAAGTAGGAGCGGTCCGAGATCTGCAGGTGGTAGCCCGCTCGCTCGAAGAGGTCGACGGTGGAATCCTGCAGGCTGCCCTTGGGCAGGCCGATGCGGAGGAGGGCTTTCTTGGAGAGGGTCATGCGTTTGTCCTGACGTAGATCCTGACGTTGGTCCTGACGAAATATCGGGCGGAAATCCCAAAAGGGGCTCCCCGGGGCGCGGGCGGGAGAGGCCGGCCGGGTCGCGGATGGTCGATTGCGCAGACTTCCGCGCGCTCAGCGGCGAGACGAAGGCTTCTTGGCCGGGGCCTTGTGGGCGGGGCGGGCGGCGACGGCGGCCTTCCCGCCATGCGACTCCTTGCCCGAGGCCTTGTGCGCCGGCGGATGGGCCGCGGGCTTCGCGTGCGCGGCGGGCGCCGGGGAGGCCGGGGGAGCCGGAGCCTTGGCGGGCGCCTTCGCCGCCGCGGGGGCCGGCGTGATCGGATGGGTCGCGGCCCAGGCCTGGAGGACCTGATGGACCTCGACGGCCTCGCCGACCTTCACCTGACGCTCGAGGAAGAGTTCGATCTCATGCGCGGTCGACCCGGGCTCGACGACCTGCTCCTGCCTCAGCAGCTCGGCCAGGTGGTCGTCGACCGGGATGCCGTGGGCGCCGAAGTTCAGCAGCGCCACCTGGGCCGCGACGAAGGGCGTCATCCCCGGGATCGCGTCGAGGTACGCGCGGACCACCTTTTTGGGCTTGCCCGCCAGCGACTCGAGGCTCACCGCGTGCTCGCGCACGAAGACCTCCTGCAGCGCCTCGCGCAGCCGGGCCGCCCGCTCCGCCCCGCGCGGATACCGCGGCCCGAGCAGGTCGGCGACCTCCTGCGGATGGCTGACCCGCAGGTCGTTGTTGTCGACCAGGATCTGGCTGATCCGGTGGTGCGCGTCCTTCGCGGACTTGGGCGTGGCGTTCCATTCCAGGAACCCCACGACCATCTGCGTCACCGGGTCGCGCTGCGGCGGCGGCTCGACCTTGAACGAATGGCGAAGGCGCTTGAGCAGCGCGGCCCACTTCTTGGCGTGAACGATCTCGTTCTTCACTTGGGTCGATCCTCCGCGGCGGGAGAGTCCTGGGTCGGTACGGTCTTCGATTCGGATTCGTGCTCGGCGTCGCCCCCGGAATCGGCGGGCGGGCGGGCGACCTTCAAGTCCCCCTCGCGATGCACCCCGCGGCGGATGGCGTCGAAGACCTCCGCCTCCTTCTTCAACGTCTCGTCCAGGCGGAATTCCAGGTGCGGCATCGTCTTCATGGTCATCGCCTTGGAGACCTGCCCCTGGATGAACCGCGTCGCGGCCCGCAGCCCCGCGATCGTCCTCTTCTGATGGCGTTCCGGGATGACCGAGACGTACACCTGCGCCTGGTGAAGGTCGGGCGAGACGTCGATGCGGGTCACGCTCACCAGCCCGACGATCCGCGGGTCGGCCGCGCCATGGCGCGACAACACCTCGCTCACCGCGCGGCGGAGGGCCGACTCGATCTGTGCCTTGCGGATGCTCATGCGATCTTCCGGGCCGACCTGCCCGGACGCTTTCCTTGGCTGACGCTCCCCACCCAAACCTCGATCAAGCCACCTCGATCAAACCACCCGACCCGCCGCCCCTCACTGCCCCGTGAGGATCTGCGTGCTCTGGTCCGCCAAGGCGCATCCGCGCCACGTGCGGAGCCGCCCCAAAATCCCGTCGAGCACGCCCTGGCAATGGGCCACGCTGTTCGACGCCATCGTGATCCCCAGCACCGCGGTCGTCCGGTCGTCGAGCAGGTCCACCTCGGCGACGCTGACTTGGTGCTCGCGGTGCAGCCGGTCCTTGACGCTCATGACCAGCCTGCGCTTGTCCTTGAGCGACTCGGCCCCGTCGATGCTCAGCCTGACCTGAAGGATCCCCACGACCATGTTCGACGCCCCGTTCGACGTCCCTTATGACGCCTTGAGCCCCGCGGCGGTTCCCTTCCCCGGGCCCTATTCAAGCTTGCGGGCCACCGTGATCGTGTTGTAGCAAACGAGCCGGTCGCCGGGCTTGAGGTCGTCGAACCCGGCGATCTTCACGCCGCACTCCATGCCCGTGCGGACCTCCTTCACGTCGTCCTTGATCCGGCGGAGGCTGTCCACCGGGCGGTTGTCGGTGACCACCGCGCCGTCGCGCACCACGCGCATCCGCCCCGAGCGCTGCAGCGTGCCCGAGACGACCATGCAGCCGGCGATCGCGCCGACCTTCGAGATGCGGAAGACCTCGCGGACCTCCGCGACGCCCAGCTCCTCCTCGCGCCGCTCGGGCTCGAGCAGCCCCTCGAGGCTCTTGGTGATCTCGTCGGTGATCTCGTAGATGATCCGGTAGAGCCGGATCTCCACGCCGCGGGCCTCGGCGATCTCGCGCACAGCCGGCGAGGCGATGACGTGGAAGCCCACGATGATCGCGTCCGACGCGTCGGCGAGCAGCACGTCGCTCTCGGTGACGCCGCCCACGCCCGCGTGCAGCACGCGGACGGAGACCTCGTCGTTCCCCAGCTCCGCGACGCTCTTCTTGAGCACGTCGATCGAGCCCTGCACGTCCGCCTTGAGGACGACGCGCAGCTCCTTGTTCCCGCTGGTCTTCATCTGCTCGGTGAAGTTCTCGAGCGTCACCTTGGTCTGCTGCGCGAGCTGCTTGTGACGCTCGCTCTCGCGGAGGTTGGTCGCGATCTCCTCCGCCTCCTGCAGCGTGTCGGTGACGTAGAACTTGTCGCCCGCGTCGGGGATCATGTCGATGCCCGAGAGCTCAAGAGGCGTCGCCGGGCCCGCCTCCTTGATCTGCTTGCCGTACTCGTCGGTCATGTCGCGGACGCGCCCATACGCGCGGCCGATGACGATGAAGTCGCCCACGTGGAGCTGCCCCTGCTGGACCAGCACCCGCGCCACCGACCCGCGCCCGGGCTGCATCTGCGTCTCGATGACCGTGCCGCGGGCCGTCCCGCCATAGTCGGCCTTCAGGTCCAAGAGCTCCGCCTGGTAATCAAGCACCTCAAGCAATTCGGCGACGCCCGCGCCGGTCACGGCGCTGACCTTCATCACTTCCGTCGTCCCGCCCCACTCGGTGGGCGTCAGGCCGTGCTCGGCGATCTGGCCGTAGATCTTGCGGATGTTGGCCTCGGTCGCCTCGGCCTTGTCGATCTTGTTGAGCGCGACGATGATGTTCACGCCCGCCGCCTTCGCGTGGTTGATCGACTCGATGGTCTGGGGCATCACGCCGTCGTCGGCGGCGACCACCAGCACCACCAGGTCGGTCATCTTCGCGCCGCGGGAACGCATCGAGGTGAACGCCTCGTGGCCGGGCGTGTCGAGGAAGACCACCGTCTTGTCCTTCGTGTCCGAGCCCTTGATGGTCACGCGGTAGGCGCCCACGTGCTGGGTGATGCCGCCGGCCTCGTGGGCGGCGACGTCGGCGCGGCGGATGCGGTCGAGCAGGCTGGTCTTGCCATGGTCGACGTGGCCCAGCACGGTCACCACCGGGGGCCGGCGGCGCATGTCGATCTGGGCACGCTGCTCGAACTCCTGGATGACCGCCTGCTCCACCGTCTGCTGCTCGCGCACGACGATCTCGATGTCGTGCTCCATCGCCACTTCCGTGGCGACCACGGCGTCGATCGTGGAGTTGATCGTCGCCAAAATCCCCTTCTTGAAGAGGAACTTGATGATGTCGGTGCTCTTGATGCCGGTGGCGGCGGAGAGCGACTTGATGTTGATCGGCTCGAGGATTTCGATCACCCCGCCGCCGGAGGGCGCGCCGGGGATCGCGGGCTGGCCCGGCAAGGGCTTCTTGAGATCGCGGCGGCGCTGCTTGAGGTAGCCCTGCGCGTGGTTGAGCCGTGCATCAAGCTCCGCGAGGTCCTGCTCGCTGAACTTGCTGGGGCCGACGGGGAGCGCCTCGGCCGACCGGCCTCGGCGCGTGCTCAGCGAGCGGCGCTTGGGCTGCTTCGCCGCGGGCTCGTCGCCGCCGGGCGCGGGGGCGCCGGCTCCGCGGCCACGGGTCGGGCCGCGCGAGCGCGTG
>JAPLMQ010000236.1 GCA_026386955.1 Planctomycetota bacterium | reverse complement strand
ACCAGCTCCTCGACCGGTTGGTCTCCTATTGGCGCCGGCTCTGGAGCGTGGCCTCGTACGGCGGGATCATCGCGGTGATCGGCATGCTCTGGTCGTGGACCGCCGCGGCGCTCGAGTCGATCCCGCTCGCGGCGTGGATCGTCATCATGGTCGCGGGGCTGCTCTGGATCTTCCGCGAGCGCCTGCGCGGAGCACTGGGCGGGGCGCGCGGCGACCCGGAGTCGCCTCGCGTGAAGGATCTGAGGCTGAAGCTGGCGCGGGCGGAGGAGATGCTCCGCCGACACGGGGTGGAGCGGGCCCCGTCGACGGCGGTGGGCGTCTTCGCCGGGCACGTGCGCGAGGCGGGCCTGCCCGCGCCGGTGAAGGAGCAGGCGCTGAAGCTCCTCGAGGAGTTCCAGGCGAACCGCTACCGGGCAGAGGGCGGCGGGCGCTAGGCCCGGCGGCATTTGTTAGCCGGACGCGCAAGCGACGGATGTTTGATTTGGATTTCGCGTCTCGCGCCGCGCGTCATCCCACGCGGTTCATCAAGACCAACTTCCGTCGCTTGCGCGTCCGGCTAACAAGGCATCGCCCCGCTCAGCGAATCGTCTGCAGCAGCTCCTGGATCAACCGGTCGCTGGTGGTCAGCACGCGCGAGTTGGCGCTGAAGCCGGTGCTGGCGCTGATGAGGTTGACGAACTCCTGCGAGAGGTCGACGTTGGAGAGCTCCAGCGCCCCGCCGACCAGCCCGCCCGTCCCGCCCATGCCGGGGGTGACGATGCCCGCGTCGCCGCTGGAGGCGCTGGCGGAGAAGAGGTTTCCGCCCTGGTCGGTGAGCCCCTCGGGATTGGCGAAGGTGGCGAGGGCGACCTGCCCGAGCGTGCGGGTGCGGGTGTTGGAGAAGATCCCGGTGACCATGCCGTCGCTGCCGACGGCGAAGCTCTCGAGCGTGCCGATGGGCGAGCCGTCGAGCGTGGTGGCGGTGATCTGGCTGGCGGAGTTGCTGAAGGCCGAGAGCCCGCCCTGCCCGCCGAAGTTGAGGGTGACGTCCTGGCTGGGGGCGGCCCCGGTGGCGGCGCGCTGGAGGGTGACGGTGTCGGTCGTGGGGTCGAGCAGGTGGCCGCTGGTGTCGAAGGAGAGCGTGCCCGTGCCGACCACGCGTCCCACGCTCGAGCCGTCGTCGCTCTGGGCGTAGTAGCGCCAGGTCGTCCCGCTGGAGGTCTTCGACTCCATCGCCATCGAGAGGTCGATGGTCACCGGAGCGCCGACCGAGTCGTAGGCGACGAAGGCGGTCCGCACCGACTCGCCGTCCGACGCGGCGTTCTTGGTGAACGCCAGGGGCTGGGCGGTGGTCGAACCCGTGACGACGCTGACCTGCGAGCTGTCGAGCGCGATGTCGTTGACCGACCCGCCGTTGCCGGTGATCGCCAACTGCCCCGCGGTGACCGCGACGCCCGCGGGGTCGCCGGTGATCGAGGTGTCGACGCCCAGCGTCCCGTTGAAGAAGTCGGCCAGGTCCTGGTAGGTCGTGCCGGTGGTGTCACTGCCGGTGGTGTTGGTGGCGCCGACCTCGAAGGTGTGGGTCGGGAGCGTCGCGCCGCCCTTGGTCGCGCCGGCGATGGTGATGACCGAGCCGGTGGAGAAGACGGGCGTGCCGGTGGAGTCGAAGAGGCTGGTCAGGGCGGTGGCGCCGGTGGCGGGCGTGGTGTGGGCGGAGTCGGAGTAGAGCGTCTGCCCGGTGACGTTCGCGCGGGTCGAGTTCGGGTCGCCGCTGACGTTGAGGTTCCCGTTGAAGCGCACGTTCTTGGTCGCCTCGGCGAGCGTGAGGTTGCCCAGCGGGACATTCAGGTCGGCGAGCTGCCCGGGGAGGATGTTGTAGTTCTCGTCGACGGCGTAGCCTTGCAGGCGCGCCCCCGTGGAGGTGACGAGGTCCTGGTCACGGTCGAGCTTGAAGTCGCCGGCGCGGGTGAAGCGCTGCGAGCCGTCGACGTTGACGACGAAGTAGCCCTTGCCCTCGAGGGCGATGTCGCCGGGGTTGCCCGTCGGCTGGATCGAGCCCTCCTTGAGGTTGCGGGTGATGCCGCCCAGCCGCGTGCCGAGCCCGATCTGCTCGGGATTGGTCCCGCCCAGCGCGGAGGACGGGGCCGACCCGGGGCTGAGCGTCTCGGAGAACTGCGACTCGAAGTCGGCCCGGCTCGACTTGAAGGCGGTGGTGTTGACGTTGGCGAGGTTGTTGCCCGCGACGGTGATGAGCTGCGAGTTCGCGGCCAATCCGCTCAGGCCCGAATACAACGCGGTGGTCAGACCCATTCGATCACTCCTCCGAGCCCGGGGGCTCTACTGGACGATGCCAAGATGTTCCGTCGGATGGCTGCCGTCCCATGCCCACGGATCGCGACGGTACGCCGTCGTGTTCCGTGGGGTTTGGATTTCGTTGTGCGACAGGCAGACGATTCCTTCAATGCTCAGGCGATTGGTGCTTCGGACATCCGACCCCACCGAACCCGACGGAGTACCGTCGGGTTCGATGGGCTTGTGTTCGTCATTCGTCGATCGTCATTGGGCCGTTGTTCCGAGGGTTCATATCGCAGTAGGCCCTTCGTGTGATTCCGGCCCGGCCGTTCATTGTTCGGGCCCTGTCCCGTCGCTTGCGCTTCCGGCTAACAAGGCCTGCGAGTCCGTCACGCTTCGCCGCTGATCAACTTCAACAGCGCGGGGTTTTCGATCCGATCCAATTGGGCCAACTGCTGCAGCGGCGCATGACCCGCCGGTTTCAATCCAGCTTCGGGATTCACATCGGCGCCCGCTTCCTTGCCTGTCCCCGGGCCCATTCCGGGGGCCGACTTCGCCGCCAGCGACTGCGCCTCCTCCAACAACGACTCGAACGGCCGGGACTCGAACGGCGTCGACGGCTTGGCCGTCGGCCCGGTCGACCCTCCCGGGCGCACCGCCGGCTCGAGCATGCGCAGCAAACTGGCTCCGTCGCTCACCGGCGTCGCTCCGTCTCACGTGGTGGTGGTCGTCGTGCCCGTCGTGTTGCCCGTGTTCGTGCCCGCCACGCTGGCGATCTGCGTCACGCGGTCCATGCCCAGCAGCTTGCCCGTGTCGAGCTCCAGCGTGGCCTTCCCGTCCTGCACGCGGACGGAGGTCACGATGCCCGAGATGCTCGCGTTCGTGTCGTCGAGCCCCGTCACCGTCTTGCCGATCAGCGCGCTCGCCTGCGTCACGCCGTTCTGCGTCACGAGGCTCTGCAACTGCTGCTGCAGCGTGAGCTGGCTCTCGATGTTGCGCAGGCTCGAGAGCTGCTCGAGCATCTTCGAGGAGTCCTGCGGCTGGAACGGGTCCTGGTTGCGCAGCTCGCTCAGCACGACCTTCAGGAAATCGCCCGAGCTGAGATTGCCCAGGGCGTTGCTGTTGGTGGCGTTGCTGCCGCTGCTCAGGCCGTTGGTGGAGATCGGTGTGGTCGCCATGTCGTCGCTCCGTTTTCCGCCTTGCGTTGCTTGCTCGCCTTCGACTGCCCGTCCGTCGCCATCACTGGCCTCAGCCGACGAGATTCACCAGCGCCTGCTCGAACGACCGCTGCGGCTCTGTCGAGCCCTGTCCCGCGCGTTCCTTGTCCCGCCCGCGCTGCGAATCCTGCCCGCCCGTGAACTGTCCGCGGCTGCGCCCGTCGTCGGGCGTCTGCCCCCACTGCTGCCCCGGCGCGTCGGCGGGCTGCGACTTGGGCATGAGTTGGACGTCGATCCTCTCGACGCTCAGCCCCTGCCGCTGCAGGCTCTCGCGCAGGCTGTCCATGTGCTGGTTCAGCAGGACGCCGGCCGATTCCTTCTCCGTGCGGAACTGCACGCTGGTCACGCCGTCGCGGACTTCCATCAAGACACGCACCACGCCCATCTCGGGCGGATCAAGGCGCAAGGTCACGGCTCCGCCGTTCTGCTGCACGGCGGTTTGCAACCCGCGTGCCACCCGCGCGACGTTGGCGTCAAGGTCGCCCGCGCCGGGCGCGTTCGCGCCGGCGCCGGCCTGGGCGGAAGCGGCGTCCGCCTCGGGTCCGGGGGCGTGATTCGGGCCTGGAGCGTTCGCGCCCGAGGCGTTGAGGAGCTGCGCGGAAAAATCTTCGGGGGAGAGCGAGCTCGCCGAGGCGAGGGCCGATAACGCCGAGGTGTTCTCCGCGGAATTTGCCGATGCCGCGCGGTTTTTGCCGCCTGTGAGCGCGTCGCCCGCGCTGCCGGATGCTCCCCCGGAAACGCCTCCGGCCAAGCCCGCGCCCTTGCCCGACGCGGTCCCGGCGAGGCCGTTGGCGGCCAGCGCGTTGGACGAATTTCCTTCGCCGTGCGCGAGGGCCGCGCCGCCCGCGGTGGCGTCGGCATCATCGTCGGCCGTCGTGGTTCCGCCCTGCCCGGTGCCCGGCTTGGCGCAGGCCGCGTGAACCGCGGCGGTCGCAGCGGCGGCCGTGGCGGCTGTGAGGGTTCCGGGGGTTGCCGCGCCGACCTGGGCGAGCGTCACGCTGTCGCCGGATTCGTCGTCGGCCGAAGCGTCGGCGTGCTCCTTGTCGTCGCCCTTCCCCTTCGCGTCGGTCTTTTTCCCATCGGCGCGTGCGGCAGAGCCGTCGGCGTCGTCGGAGGAGGCTTGGCCCGAGGCGTGTGCGCCCTCGTGCGAAGGTGCAGCATTGTCGGGCCCGCGGCTGTCCTCTTCGCCGCGGCGAACGGACCGGTCGTCGCGCACGCGGCGGTCGCGGGCGCCGGCTGCGGAACGTGAATCGGTGCTGCGCGAGTCTGAGCCGCGTGAATCGGAACCCCGCGTGTCGGAGGCCCGCGGCTCGATCGATTGCGTCGACGAATCGGCCTTTCCGACCTGGGCCGAGGCGTCGTCGCGCTGGGTCGTCCGTGCGTCGCGCCGCTGCGGCCGGGGCGCCTGCGCGGCGACGTCGGCCCGGGCCAGCGCCTCGCGGAAGGCCTCGGCATCGCCCGCGGGCTGGGGCGCCGCGACGCGATCGCGCGCGGCCGTCGTTGCCGCGGCGGGAAGGATCATCCGGTCATTCACGCTCATGCGGGGGTTCCTGTTGGGTCGCACACGGGGCGACATCAGCAAGTCCCATGCCCGTCAGGCAAAGCATGATCGGAGCCGGACGCTGTGTGTCCGGCTGCCTCTGTTGCGACCCCGCGCATATTCAAAGGCGTGCCACATCGCAGCCGAAGGCTGCTATGTGCGAGTGAACAATTGGGCCAAGGTTCGAGAGGGACTTATCCGGCACCGCCGATGGATGCGGGCTCAAAGGCCCCTAAGCCTCGGTGCTTCCGGTTGACCGGCACATAGCAGCCTCCGGCTGCGATGTGGCACATCCCCGTGCATTCGTGGGATGCAACAGAGCTTGTCCGGCTCTGATCAGGCTTCATCTGGTGAAATGAAAACATCCGTCGCTGGCGCGTCCGGCTAACAAAACAAAGCCGGCTTCAACCCATCAGCCTCACGCCGGGTTCCCCCCGCTGCTCACGCCGTCGGTCGGCGGCGTCTGCCCGCGCTCGCGCAGCCTTCGCATCAGGTCGGTCGCGACCTGCATTTCCTGCGGCGTCTTGAACTCCTTGAGCACCGCCGCGGCCTTGCGCTGCTGCATCGCCGCGAAATAATCGAGCACTTCCGTCTGACGCCCCTGCTTGAGCAGGTTCTGGAAGATCTCCTTCACCTGCGTGGCCTTGAGCGCCTCGTACATCTCCACCGTCTGCTGGAAGCTTTGGTCGGCCTTGAGCTTCTCGTCGCGCAGGACCGTCTCGGCGAAGACCTTCTTCTGCGCGTCGAGCTCCGCCTTCTGCGAGCCCACGAGCTGCTTGGCCATCTCCAGTTGCCGGCGAAGGTCGGCCGTCTCGCGCTGCAGGCGCTCGAGCCGCTGCGTCGCGACGTCGTCGCCCTGGGCCTCGGTGCGGATGCGGTCCTCGAGCGTCAGCGGGCCGTTGGCGATCTTCTCCATCCGGGCCACCGCGGCCGCCTGCTTCTTCGCCTCCTCCTCGAGCCTGTCGGCCTCCTCCTGCCTCTTCTTCTCCTGCTCGATCGTGGGCTTGAGCACCGCGACGACGCGGTCGACGCGCCCGCGGTCCAGCCGGCCCGAGTAATGCAGCCAGCCGACGAACCCCGCCACCGCCAAGGCGTTGATCGTGATGGCGGCCATGAGGATGAACATCGCTTGCTTCATGACGATTCCTCAGCCAGGTCCTGGCGGCGGATGAACGATTGGGCCGCGAACTCGTCCAGCGCCGCCGCCTCGCGCTGGTCGGCCGCCTGCCGCCACTGCGCGAGCTGGCGGTCCCTGAGCAATTCCAATGCCTTGCGGGCCTTGGTCGCGGCCAGAAGTTGCTGGCGACGCGCCTCGATCTGTTTCTCGACGCCCGCGAGCTCCTGCACGAGCTGCTGAGCGCGGATCCGCACCTGCCCGGCGTAGACGGCGAACCGCCCGATGCTGTCGAGGTCGACCCGCCCGCGCAGCCCCTCGCCCAGGGAGTGCTTGGACTCCTGGATGGTCTGCTGCTGCCCGCGCAGGGCGTCGAGCAGCCGGACGCGCTGGAGCAGGACCTCGCTCAGGTCCCGCTGGGCCTGCTCCTCGAGGATGCGGCGGTGGCTGAGGACGGCGTCGAGCTTGAAGCGGAACTTGGCCATGGGGAGAGAGAGAGAGGAGAGGGGGCCAGAATGCGAGGCCGGAAGCTGGCCATCCGCTGGTTAACTTCACCGCCGCGCCGCCGGCGGCGGGGCAGGTCCGCGGCGAGGCGCCGCCTTGGGCAACTGCGCCCGCGCCGACTGCACCGCCTGCATCAGCGCCAGCAACTGCCTCTTCGTGCGCTCGAAGTCGGCCTTGCCCTGGACCTCCGAGCGCCCCTGCTGCAGCAGGCGGTCGATCGCGGGCTTGCAGGCGATGGCGAGGTCGAAGTCGGGGTTCGACCCGTCGGGGTAGGCCCCGATGTTGAGCAGGTCCTCGACTTGGCGATAGGAGGCCAGCAGGCGGAGGACTTCGCGGCGGGCGACCTGCTGCTCGACGCTGGTCACGCCGTCGACGACTCGGCTGATCGACTCGAGCACGTCGATCGCCGGCCAATGGCCGCGGCTGGCGAGCGTGCGGCTAAGCACGATGTGGCCGTCGAGGATGCCGCGGGCGGCGTCGGCGATCGGCTCGTTCATGTCGTCGCCTTCGACGAGCACGGCATAGAACCCGGTGATCGAGCCCTTGCGCGTCCGGCCGGCCCGCTCGAGCAGCGTGGGCAGCGTGGAGAAGACGCTGGGCGGGTAGCCCTTGGTGGCCGGGGGCTCGCCGGTCGAGAGGCCGATCTGCCGCTGGGCCTGGCAGAAGCGCGTGACCGAATCCATGATGAGCAGGACGTTGAGCCCCTGGTCGCGGAAATATTCCGCGACGGTGTTGGCGACCAGGGCGGCGCGGATGCGCAGCAGCGCCGGCTCGTCGCCGGTGGCGCAGACGACCACGCTGTTCAATTGCCCCTCGGGCCCGAGCTGGGCGTCGATGAAGTCGCGCACCTCGCGCCCGCGCTCGCCCACGAGGGCGATGACGCTCACGTCGGCGGAGGTGTGGCGGGCCATGGAGCCCAGGAGCGTGCTCTTGCCCACGCCGGGCGCGGCGAAGACGCCCAGGCGCTGGCCGAGCCCGACGGAGAGCAGCGAGTCGATGGCGCGCACGCCCGTCGCGAGGGGCTGGTCGATCAGCGGGCGGTCCATGGGGTCGACCGGGCCGGGGTGGAGCGGGCGCGGGACGGTGTCGAGCAGCGGCCCCTTGTTGTCGATCGGGCGGCCCATCCCGTCGAGCACGCGCCCCAGGAGCGAGCGCCCGACGCGGACGAAGGCGGAGTTCTGCTCGGCGGTGACGCCGTCGCCCCGGCGGACGCCCGCGGTGGTGCCCATGGGCATGACGATGGTGACGTCCTTGTCGAAGGCGACGACCTCGCCGGCGATGCGCGGGCCGGTGCCGCGGTTGGAGTCGATGCGGACCATCGCGCCCACGGGCACGGGCAGGTCGGCGACGCGCAGGGCCAGCCCGCGCACCTCCGAGACCGTGCCGCGGATCTCGAGGAACGCGGCCCGCCCGATCATCTCGATTTGTTCCGACAGAAGCCCGCCCATGCGTCATTGCCCTTCCGTCGGCGCGGGCTTCGGGGCGGTGGATGGCCCGTCGACGACGGCGACGTCGTCGCTGCCGCCCTCGTCGGGGAGCATGAGCTCGACGACGCGCTGGAGCTGCGTCTCGATCGTCGCGTCGATGCGGCCTTGTCCGTAAACGATCACGCACCCACCGGGCCCGATCGCGGGGTCGTCCACGAGGTGCAGGTGTTTCAGGTGCGAGAATTCGCGGAGCAGCTCGGGCAGGGCCTCGCCGACGACGGCGCGGTCCTGCGGGCAGATGCGCACGGCCAGGTCCTGGTCGCGCATCACGTGGGCCAGGGCGTTGGCGATCTGGTCGACCACCACGCTGCGGTCGACCTGGATGATGCGGTGCACGAGCTTCTCGGCGAGGGTCAGCGCGAGATCAAGCACGGCGTCGCGGGCCTCGCGGTCGAGCGTCTCGCGGCGGGCCTCCCAGTCGGCGGCGGCGGCGGCCCAGGCCTGCTGGAGGCGCTTGAACTCGGCGGAGGACTGCTGCAGCGCCTCGGCCCGCCCCTGCTTGCGGCCTTCCTCCAGCCCCTGGGCCAGGCCCCGAGCCGTGCCCTCCGCGAGGCCTTTTTCATGGCCTTTGGCGTGCGCGCCCGAGACCAGGCGGGCGGCCTCCTGCTCGGCGTCGCCCACCGTCTTGCGGGCCCGCCCCTCGGCGGCGGCCTGCAGCTTCGCGGCCTGCCGGCCCAGGTCACCCAGGTCGAGCACGATCGCTTCCTTGAGCATGCCGGCGGCGTTCTGGCTTTTCACTAGGGCCATGGCTGGGGACTCCTTTGCCCGCGCTCAGGCGGGGCACGACACGATCAGACGACGAGGTCCTTCTCGCCGCCGCGGCCGCTGATGATGATGTCGCCCGCGTCCTCGAGCCGGCGGACGACGTCGACGATGCGCTGCTGCGAGGCCTCCACGTCGGCGACGCGCACGGGGCCCATGAACTCCATGTCCTCGCGGATGAGCTGGGCGGCGCGCTCCGACATGTTCTTGAAGATCTTGTCCTTCAGCTCCGGGCTGGCGGTGCGGAGGGCCATCGCCAGTTCGTCGTTGTCGACCTCCTTGAGCACCGCCTGGATGCCCTTGTCGTTGACCAGCAGGATGTCCTCGAAGACGAACATCAGCCGGCGGATCTGCTCGACCAGGTCCGGGTCCTCGGCCTCGAGCCCCTCCATGATGCCCTTCTCGGTCGTGCGGTCGACGAGGTTGAGCATCTCCGCGACGGTGTCGACCCCGCCGATCTTCTCGAACGACTGGCTGAGCATGTTCGACAGCCGGGCCTCGAGCCCGCGCTCGACCTCGGCGATGACCTCGGGGTTGGTTTGCTCCATGTTGGCGACGCGCTTGACCACCTCGATCTGCTTCGGGCCGGGCAGGCCCGCGAGGATCTCGCTGGCCTTGTGGAACTGCAGGTGGCTGACGATCAGCGCGATCGTCTGCGGGTGCTCGTCCTGGATGAAGGTCAGGAGGTTCTGGGCCTCGGCCTTCTGCAGGAAGGAGAACGGCGTCTTGCGCACCTGCTGGCTGATCTGCTGGAGGATGCGCTCGGCCTCCTTGGGCTCGAGGCTCTGCTGGAGCAACGTCCGGGCGTACTCCAGCCCGCCCTCGCTGGCCCACGTCTGGGCGAGGGCGAGGTCGTAGAACTCCTCGATGACCTTGTCGCGCAGCACCTGGGTGATGTCGCCCATGCCGGCGAGCTCGCGCGTGACCTCCTCGATCGCCCGCGGCTCGAGCTGCTTGAGGATCATCGCCGCCGCCTCCTTGTCGATGGCGAGCAGCAGCACCGCCGCCTTCCGGACGGAGGTGATGTCGGAGAGGTTGGTGATCGGGCGGCTGGGTTCGTTGGGGGGCATGGCGGATGGGCGGGCCGGCGCGGGGGTTCAGGGGCCGTGTCGGCGGGCTCAGTTCTCCTTGCGGATCCATCGGTTGAAGAGCGTCGCGGCCTCGGAGGGGTTGGCCTTGACCATCTCGCCGATCTGCTCGGCGATCTTGCGTGTGCGGATCTGGGCCTCGTCGAGCTCCACGCCCGCCATCGTCGAGTCGTGCGCGTCGGCCTCGCCGACCACGTCGTCGTCGACGGGCATGGAGGGCGGCACGCCGG
>JAPLMQ010000062.1 GCA_026386955.1 Planctomycetota bacterium | reverse complement strand
AAACCCCACGGAACGCGACGGCGTACCATCGCAATCCGTGGGCTTGGGCGCAGGGTTGTTGTTCATAGGGTTCATGTGGCACCCAATCCTGTGCATTTCGGCATCTGGACACCCTTCCACCGCCTCGCGACAATGCCCCTGAAACCTCGATCTTTGCACGATCGCCCAACCGCCTGCCGATAACCTTCCCATGCTGCGCTCGTCCCAGATCCTGCAGTTGACCGTCGTCGCCCTCCTGGGCGTGGGCGTGGTCATGGTTCACTCCGCGGGCATGACCGTCGGCGGGGCCGCCGCCACCGGCGTCTCGGGCGCCTCCGGGGCCGGCGTCGAGCGCGGCGACCCGATGACCCTCCTGCTCAGCCGCAACGCCATCTATGCCGGCGTCGCCATCCTCGCCATGCTCCTCGCCAGCCGGATCAACATCCGCCAGCTCTTCCGCGTCCACGGCTGGGCCAACCCGCTCTTCTGGATCATCGGCCTCTCGCTGGTCATGCTCGGCATGACCTACATCCACGGCCTGGGCAAGTCGGTCAACGGCGCCAGCCGCTGGCTGAACCTCGGCCCGCGCAGCCTCGGCCTCTCCTTCCAGCCCAGCGAGCTGGTCAAGTGGGTCATGGTCGTCGCCGTCGCCTGGTGGTGCGCCCGCCGCCGGGGCGTCATGCACCGCTTCTGGGAGGGCCTCGTCCCCCCGCTGATGCTCATCGGGTTCGCCTGCCTGCTGATCGTGATCGAGGACCTCGGCACGGCCGCGCTCGTCGCCCTCGCCGCGGGCTGCATCCTCATCGCCGGCGGGGCCCGCCTCTGGCAGCTCGCCCTGACCATCCCCCCCACCGCCTTCATCCTCGTCATGGCGATCATGCACGCCCCCTACCGCCGGGCACGCCTCGTCGCCTTCCTCGACCCCTGGGCCGACCCGCAGAAGAACGGCTACCACCCGATCCAGTCCATGCTCGGCATCGCCCAGGGCGGCCTCGCCGGACGCGGCCTGGGCAACGGCATCCAGAAGTTCGGCTACCTCCCCGAGGACACCACCGACTTCATCTTCTCCGTAATCTGCGAGGAGCTCGGCCTCGCCGGCGCGGGCCTGGTCATCGGCCTCTACCTCATCCTCCTCTGGGTCGGCCTGGGCATCATCCGCGACTGCAAGGACACCTTCGGCCGGCTCATCGGACTGGGCGTCCTGCTCACCATCGGCGTCCAGGCCCTGATCAACATCGCCGTCGTCACCGTCGTCGTCCCCACCAAGGGCATCGCCCTCCCGCTGATCTCCGGCGGCGGCACGGGCTGGATCCTCACCGCCTTCGCCCTAGGCCTCGTCGCCTCGCTCGACGAAGCCAACCGCCTGGGCGAGACGCTCGAGACGCCCACCACAGACGACCCCGCCGCGGACCACTCGCCCTCCGGCCAAGACACCCCGCCCGCGATGGCGGCGAAGGCGGCGTGAGGCGGGACGCCTCTTGTAGGGTGGGTTGAGCGTACTCGCGAAGCCCACCAGCGGGGCTCTCAATCACTTCGATCAACGCCCCGATCAAACCAAACAACGCCCCATCAAGCCCATCGATCGCCTCGGGCCCAAGCCCGACGCGTTCGATGGGGTTCTGTGGACGTGGATTGAACCAGACCCCACAGAACCCGACGGAGTACCGCCGGGATCAGTGGGCTTGTATTGAAATCAAATCGCGTGTGATTTGAGCCTTGGACCTTTGATCCAACTCACCCCTTCACCCCGCACAACCTCCGCCTCACCGCCGACTTCTGCCTCGCCACGAACTCCTCCGAATTCCTCAAATTCAAGAACGGCGTCAACTCCTGCGCCGCCTTCTTGAAGACGATCCAGATCAGCTTCCTGTCCACATCCGAATCGTTCGGCGTGCTGGTGTGCCAGATCAGCGTGTCGTTCACCATGCACGTCCCCGCCTTGACGATCACCGGCGTCATCCCCGCCACCCCGCGCGGATAGCCGTCCTCGGTGTTGAACCACTTCGGAGGCCCGCTCGCCGCGCGGTGCGTCCCGGGCAGCACGCCCGTCGGCCCGCCTTGCGCAGCCACGTCGGTGAGGTAATAGGTCAGCCGGACATAGGGCCCGTCGAGGTGCCAAGGCACGCGGGCGGGCGTCCGCTTGGGCATGATGTTCGCGATCGCCGTGGCGAGCAGCGTGATGTCGCCGCCCATGTACCGCTCCGCCACCTCGAAGACGCCGGGCAAGTCCATCAGCTCTTCAAACGCGGCGTCATGCTCCCAGACCCGGTTGATGTCGCGCGAGGGCGTGTCGGGCCGGGCGGCGGTCGGCACCTCGCCGTGGATGGGCAGCAGCGCCTCGATCCGCCGGAGCAGGTCGGCCACCTTGGCGGGCGACAACGCGTTCTCGATCAACGTGTAGCCCGCGCTCTCCAGGCGGAGTTGGTGCAGGTCGAGCATCGAGGCGGGCAGGACTGAAGGCATGGACATCGAGGGGCTCCGGAGACGGCAGGATGAACGAGCAATTGTTAGCCGGACGCGCAAGCGACGGAGGTTAGTCTGGTTTTGAATTGCCTTTGCAGAGCCGGGGACTGTGTCCCCGATCATCGGGCGAAAGCGGTACTCCGCCCGCACGACGTGTCAGCGCCGATTGAGGCCATCATCGCGCGTCACGCCTTCAGCAATTGCTTTCGTCTCGGAACCAACGACGATCACGACATCGCATGAAATCCGGCACTTCGCGCGCGCCTGAAAGTCGGACATATAGTGTCCGGCTCTGATCAATCCCGTCAATCACCGCTTCGCCGCCCCCACCCCCGGAACTTCCCCCGGCCCCGGCGGTTGCTGGTTCCGCCTCAAAAACCCCGCGAGCCACTCCATCCGCGGCATCGCGTGCTCATAAAACATCATGTACGCCTCGCACAGCACCGTCGGCTCGGGCACCTCGCCCCCCATCGGACGGTGCTTCGGGCAGCCGCCGTGGCAGTACGGCTTCCACTTGCAGGCCTTGCACTTCTCCGGCAGATGCTGCTTGCGCTTCGCGAACTCGCCCAGTCGGGCCGAGTCGACGCGCTCGAACCACGCGCCGTCCCCCGCCTCCTCCACCGCGACGCTCGGCACGTCGCCCGCGCCGTGGATGTCGCGCCCGCCCAACGCCGCGTTCTTCTGGTAGCCCGACCCGTGCACGGTCAGCCCCACGCCGGCGCTGCCGTCGAGGCGGATATCGTTGACCCAATCGCGCTGCCCGATCTGCGCGAGCTGCCAGCGGCGCTCGATGAAGTGGTCGCACCCGAAGACCGCGCCGTCGTGCTCGATGGTGAGCTGCCGGTGGCACGACCCGTCGAGGATGCACAGCGGCATCTGCCCGAGCACCAGCTTGTTCAGCACGGCGTCGAAGTCGCGCACGCTCACCCGATGCCGGTACTTCTCGAACCACAAATCGAACACCGCGCAGAGGAACCGCCCGAACGGGGCGGGCTGCGGCGAGTACGGCGCCAGGATGTTCCGCGACGCGTCGGCGGGGTCCTTGATCCACTCGATCGCGGGGATGAACTGCAGCCAGCGCGTCCCCAGGCTGAGCAGGTACTCCATCACCTCGACGGGGTGCTCGACCGTCACGTCGTTGACCACCGAGAGCAGGTTGAACTCCACCTTGTGCTTCTGCAGCAGTTTCAGCCCACGGAAGACCAGCTTGCTCGAGCCCTCCGCGCGGTTGGTCAGGCGGTAGTGGTCGTGGTACTTGGCAGGCCCGTCGACGGAGATCCCGATGAGGAACTTCTCGCGGTTGAGGAACCGGCACCAGTCGTCGTCGAGCAGCGTGCCGTTGGTCTGCAGGGCGTGGTGGATCCGCTGCCCGGGCTTGGCGTGTCTCCGCTGGAACTCCATCGCCTTCTCGAAGAAGGGCAGCCCCGCCAGCGTCGGCTCGCCCCCCTGCCAGGCGATGGTCACGTCGTCGGCGAACCGCGGCAAGATCCCCGCGAAGAGGTCCTCCAACGTGCGCAGGCTCATCCGCTTCTCGTGCCCGCCGAAGATCGTCTTGGTGGGCAGGTAGTAGCAGTAGGTGCAGTCGAGGTTGCAGAGCGCCCCCACGGGCTTGATCATCACCGTGACGTTGCTGGGCTGGATGACGGGCAAGGGCATGGCAAAAGCCTAGATCAAGCGTCGACCCGCGGCAATTCGGACGCCCCGCGAGCGAGGGACGCAAGCCCCAAAGCCCAGGCACCGCGCTGCTTGGGACTGCACGCATGTCCCTTCTGATCAGAGCCGGACACTGTGTGTCCGTTCATCGGGCGAAAGCGGTACTCCGCTCGCACGTCTTCATGAATCACCGACGACGCAACCGCAATCAAGGATGCCCTCCCCGGTTCACGCCCGTTTCGCCCCGCACTCCGGGCAATCGCCGCCCGCCGGGCTGCCGCGGAGGTCGTAGCCGCAACCCCAACATTCCCCTTTGCCGCGCGACGCGAGCCAGCCCGTCCGCTTCGCGATCGATCCCGCGATCGCCGAGAAACCGGCCACCCCCAAGCCGCTCGTCAGGAATGCGCTGATGACCAACAACACCGAACGCTCCACCTGAAACAGGCTCATGCTCAACAGGCTGAGCCCCACAATCACCGCCGGCCAGATCGGGGACGTCACAAGCCCGACAGCCACCGCGAATGAACAAGCCCGCGCCGGCGAGGCCGGACGACGGCCTCGGAATATCAAGTGCATCGCGGCTGCGTAGCCCAGAAGGTCGGCCATCCCGATGAAGAGTTCCAAAACAAACAGAGACAGAACCACTTCGCCGGGATAGCGAGCCAAGTGGAAAGGGGCCGTGTCGCGGAGATCCATGACCACGAATCCCGCGAAAAGCAGCACCGCGGCAACCCGCCCGCCCAAAAACATCGCGCACCCGGCCGAAGTGATCACCCCGTCGTTCGATACGTCCGAAGTTCGCTCATCGTTCCGCGTCATGACGCCTTCCGAACTTGCCCCCTCAACCCCAGCCATGCGGCTCAACCTCTCGCTGCAGCCCGCTCCGCCCCGCACTCCGGACACTCCCCCTCCGCCGGGCTGCCCCTCAAGTCATACCCACAACTCTGACACGCCCCCTCGGGCGGCAACTGCATCCACCCCTTGTTCGAGAGCAGGCGGGAGACCAGCGCCGTCGCGCCGCCGACGGCCGCGGCGCTCGAGAACAGGCCCAGCAGCATCGCCCCGATCACCGTCTTGTGCCCCACCGCCGCGGCCCAGAACAGGCCCGCGAGGTAGATCGCCGGGAGCGACAAGGCCCCGATCGTCACGGAGAGGGCGCGGAGCTGCGGAGCCGGCAACTCGCGGCGGCAGCCCAGGCCCAGCCCGGCGATGAACCCCAGGCCGTCGAATCCGCCCAGCGCGAACCCGCCCGCGAAGAGCATGAGGAAGACCAGGAAGGCGTCGGTCATCCCCGTGGCCGCGCCCGCCGCCGCGCCCCATTTTCCCAGCACCCGCTCGTTCCACAGCCCGACCACGACGCTCGCGGCCATGAGCGCCCCGATCCGCCCCGCGGCGAACGCGGGCCACGCGCGGCCGATGTTGGCCTCGTGCGGCGTCCGGCCCGGAAGCAGGTCCGATTCGATGGTCATGGGGTCGATTCTAGCCCCGTCGCCCTCGCCGCCCCGCATTCCGGGCACGCCTCCTTGGGCGGATCGTCATCAAACAAGAACCCGCAGGTCTGGCATGCGCCGAGTGGGGGCAGTTGCAACAGGCCGCGCGACAATAGCGCGCGAAACGTGGCGAGAGTCGTCAAGCGCGTACAAAAGCCGCTCACGAGGGGAATCAGGATGAATTCCGCGCCCTCCTTGGAAAAATGGCGGATCGTGAAACTCGTCAGTGCGATGGCCGTGAACATGCCCACGCCCAAGAGCAACGACGCCCTATTGACTCCAGCCTCGGAAAGCCTCCATTTCGACAACGGCGGAAGCCCTCCCCTGAAGCCGATGACGTCGATCCCCGCGTGCAGGAAAATCAAGATCGTGAATACAGCCAAGAAGAACCCGGGAGGGACGAGTTCGTCGTCCAGGAAGTCCCAATCCCTGGCGAAGCCCATTACGAGGCCGAGAAGGTAGACGGGAATGATGCGCCCCATGAGGAACGCGGTACTGGCCTCAAAAGTACGGGCTCGCGAAGGGAGCAGGGAGGGTAATTGATCAACGTCTGTCGACATGTAAGCGATTCCAACAATCATTTTCGGCTTCCCCGGGCGGACGACGCGAACCCCAAGCAACTCCCCACCGACCCCCCGCCTCCTGAATTCGTGAATACCCCCTGCAATAACCTCCTCGCCTCCCGCGTTCCTCTCTCTAGGGACTCGCCGAACTTCGTTTCTCGGCTCCCAGAATCCCCCGAACGCCCCTTGGCCCCGTTGGAGACAGGACTGTGACGCTTCGCGCCAATGTCCGCATCAGCCTCCGCCCCGGCCCCGCCCGCCCCACTCCCTCGGCAGGCCCGCATGTCGCGACCCGCCGCGGGCCTTCGCCTTCTACGCTCATCATCCCGCCGTAGTTCACCCCGCGGCCGCCGGCCTCCCGCCGCTCCGCCCCGCCCACCATCACCGCTACAATTTCCGCATCCTCCCCGGCCGCTCGATCGCCCGATCCGAGCCCTCAATCTCCCTCTGGAGTCCCTCCGATGCACAACCTCCCGCAACGCCTGACGCTTCTCACCCCCTCGCGGAAGACCCGCCCCCGCCCCAAGTCGCGCCACCAAGCCGCCCTGCTCCTCCTCGCCTCCGCGGGCCTGCTCGCCGCGGGCTGCGAGAGCGTCCCCCGCGGGGAGAGCGGCGGGCGCATCGACCCCTACCGCACCACCGCCTCCGATCGCGCCTCCAACAGCGCCAGCATCCCCGCGATGATGGAGTTCAGCGACGCCACCGTCGCCGCCCTCGTGCAGGACCTCTCCGAGATCGACGAGATCCGCAACTCCCCCAACAAGGTCGTCCTCGAGCTCGGCTCGCTCGCCAACAAGACCCAGACGCCCTCCACCGACTTCGAGCAGATCCAGGCCCGTGTCCGCGGCCAGCTCTTCCAGAGCAAGCTCATCCGCAGTCACTTCATCATCGTCGAGGGGCGCGGCCGGATGAACACCGAGCTCAACCGCGTCAACGGCGGCGGTTCCGGCAACGGCGACCTCCTGCAGGAAGGCTCCACCACCGCCGGCGGCACGGCCCGCTACGACCCCAAGATCACCTACGTCCTCCAGGGCGACTTCTACGAGAGCAACCGCGGCGACCGGCGTCAGTACTACTTCGAGTTCAAGCTGACCAACCTCGCCTCGCGCGAGCAGGTCTTCCTCAAGAACTTCGACCTGGCGCAGACGCATTGAGGTCGTCGGCGGATGTTGGCCCGCTTTGTTAGCCGGACGCGCAAGCGACGGATGTTGGTTCGTCTGAATCAACCGACATCGCCCGAGTCTCTCGGACTACCAAAGACAAACCTCCGTCGCTTGCGCGTCCGGCTAACAAGACCCGCGTCCGGCCTCCCTCGGAGCCTTCAGCGTGAACCCCGATGTCCGACGAACCACGAAGCGGACCGCGCTGGCAGCCACGGCCCTGCTCGCCCTCGCCTCCTGCGCCACGCCGGGGCAGTCGACGCGCCTGCGGGCCTCGGACTTCGAGCAGTCCACCAAGCTGATGGTCGCGAGCCTGGGGAAGAGCGCCTTCCTCGCCGACCGCACGCCCGCGTCGGAGCCGGTCTACATCGTGATCAACAAGGTGCAGAACCTCACGACCGACCTGATCCCCGACGCGGAGCAGTGGATGCTCGTCGCGCGGGTGCAGGGCTCGCTGCCGATGCAGGAGCTGCGCAAGCAGAAAAACATCCACTTCCTGATCCCGCCCGAGCGGCAGCCGATGCTGCGCGACGCGGGCTACAAGGAGGAGCTGCCGACCGGGCCCGAGGCGACGCACACGATGGCGGCCGTCTTCCGCGCCGCCCCGCGCACCGTGACGAACGACGAGCACTACGTCGGCCGGCGGCAGGACTACTACCTGCTGCAATACAGCGTGACCTCGATCCGCTCGCGCGAGGTCGTCTGGACCGACCAGTTCGAGTTCAAGCGCGAGGCCAAGGGGCTGACGATCGATTGAGGCGTCGCCTGAAGTCTTCAACATGAACCCCCACCCCCGCACAACCTCGCTCCGCCTCGCGGCCCTCGCCGCCGCGGCGTTGTTGTCCCTCCTCCCCGCCTGCGCCGCCCAACCCGAGGTCCGTCTCGTCGACGCCTCCTACACCGGGCAATATGGCCAAGCCCGCGCCTACCTCGAGCACAAGATCGGCGTCGACAACAAGGGACACAAGGATTCCGACCACGTCGACCGCGACTACCTCCTCGACCGCATGCGGCTGATGCTCACCATGCTCGCCGACGGCTACGCCCCGTCCAACAACCGCCTCGTCGAACGCGTCTACGACCTGCTCCGCCGCCAAGGCATCAACAGCGACAAGACCGTCTCCTCGGTCGTCCTCAACGAGGACCTGAAGATCTGGAAGGGCGAGCCCTTCGAGCAGGCGATGGCCTTCCACTACATCGCCGTCTATTCCGCCCTCACGGGGAGCTGGGACAACGCCCGGGCGAGCATCGGCAACTCGCTCTTCCAGCTCCGCGACTTCGGCAAGGACCAGAACGGCCAGCCGCTTTCCAGCGAGCAGCTCGTGCGCAACGCCTCGCGCGGGGGCGACAAATATTTCGACAGCTACAAGCCCACGCCCAGCGACTTCACGCTCGGCTACCTCATGGCCGCGCTGGCGAACCAGCAGCTCGCGATCATGGGCGACCCCAACCGCACCGACGAGGCCAACCAGAACTTCGACCACGCCGTGGCGGTCGACCCGCGCCTGCAGGCGCTCGTGCAGCAGTTCCGCACGGGGCAGTACAACACGATCCTCGTGGTCGACGCCGGGCTGGGGCCGCAGAAGGTCGCCACCGGACCCGACGGCGCGATCGCCGCCTTCGCCCCGCGCGTCGCCAGCGACAACCGCGGACTGGCCGTCACCGTCAACGGCGAGGGCGGCTTCGTCTGGCCGTGGGTCTGCGACGTCAACCGCATGGCGCTCGACCACCGCTGGAAGAACCTCGAGGACCTGCGCGTCGCCAAGAGCCTCATCGGCACGGGGCTCATGGTCGGCGGCGGGGCCGCGGCGCTCTACGGCATGAACGCCCGCAACGACACGGCGGCCTTCGTCGGCCTCGGGCTGCTCGCCGCCGGCGCGATCGCCAAGGCCGGGGCCCACGCCGACACCCGCCACTGCGAACTCATGCCCCAGCGCGTCTACGTCCTCCCCGTGCGCATCACCCGCCCGGGCTCGAACGTCACGCTCCAACTCGAGAACTCGCCGCAATCGCGCCTCGTCCTCACGGGCCTCGGCCCGCCGGCCGGCTCCAACGCGCAGCTGCGCTACGTCCGCCTCGTCGGGCCCACCGGCTACTCGCCCCCGTGGACCGCCCCCGACCGTGTGCTCTACGCCAACGACGCCACCGGCCCCACCGCCGGCCCGCAACTGCCCTACATCCTCGGCGGCCACTGCGTCCGCACGCCCAGCCAACAGGCTCTCGACGACTACCGCAAGAGCGGCTTCCTGCGCGAGACCACCGTCGAGGAACTCGCGGCCCTCTACCGCGCCGAGGGCATCGCCTTCGACGTGCGCGAGGAGGGCGGCGTCCCCGGCCTCCATCTCCTCGAAGGCGGGCGCTCGCTGGCCTCCCCGCTCGCGGGCACGCTGGGCTTCAACCGGCTCTACTGCCAGGAACACCCCGCCTACCAGCCGCGCAGCCGCGAGGCCCAGGAGCTCGCCGCCCGGCTCGCCCCGGCATTCCGCGCCGCGACAGGAGCGCCGAACAACATCGCGCCCGGAGTCCCCATCGCCGAACGCCCTTCGTCGCCGGGCCCACAATGACGTTCTCCCCCATGAACGCGAAACCCCGAACCACGCACGATCCCAAGGAGAGCCCCATGACCCTGCATCACCCGTCCCGCGCCGCCGCCTCCGCACCGCTCAGCATCGCCCTGCTCGCGTTTGGCCTCTTCGCCATCCTCGCCGTCGGCTGCCAGAGCTCGCCCTACCCCGACGCCGGCCGCGCCGACATGATGCCCCCCGGCACCTACCCGCGCAACGTGATGATGGACGGCGTGGGCGAGGGCGTCGTCCTGGGCGAGGCGACCGTCACCGCAGGCACCGCGGACAAGCCGATCAAGATCCAGCAGCCCGTCCGCAACATCCTCGATTACCCCATCAACATCCAATACCACTTCGAGTTCTTCGACGCGTCGCGCCGCCTGGTCGGCCCCGACGCGGGCTGGGTCTTCAAGGCCCTGCCGCCCAAGGCCGAGGTCTTCCTCGAAGGCTCCGCGCTGCAGACCACCGCCACCGATTGGCGATTGCAGATCCGCTCCGCGCGGTGAGCGGAACCGCACGACACCCGCCCGATTGATCGATTGATTGACTGATCGACCGCCCCGCACAGGAGAGCTCCCATGCGACCCACGCTTTCAGGGATGATCCTCACGCTCGCCACGGCCATCGCCCTGGCCTCGCAGACCCTCGCGCAGACACAGTCGCCTCCTCCGCCGCCGCCCGCCCCCGCGGCCGAGACACCCGCGGCGGCGAATCCCCCCGCGACGGTGAACATCACCACGCCCGGGCCGGCCCAGGTGACGGTGCAGGTCACGACCCCGCCGCCGGTGCCGCAGCCCGCGCGCCCCGTCGCCCACGCCAAGCCCAACCCGCAGCCGATCTCCGATGAGCCGATCGGGCCGAACCTCCAAGGGTTCGCCGCGGCCTACCAGGCCTCGGGCGACCCGCGCATCCTCGTGCTGGTGGGGATCGACTCGCGCCCCGCCGCCGCGACCGTCGCCAACCTGCGCCTCGGCGCCGCCGCCGCCAACGCCGCGAACGGCAACCACGCCGCCGCGGGCCAGCAGACCGACCAGGCCGTGAACAGCTTCGAGAAGGGCCTCGCCCCCACGGGGCAAGTCGCCACCGGCAAGGGGCTCGACGGCGCCTTCATCGGCAAGGACCTCACCCTCTTCGACCCCTCGGGCGACGCGCTGATCCTGCGCTCGACCATCGAGGAGTGGCTGCACCGCGTGCGCGACGTCGACGTGGTCAGCCTCGACGCCCTCGCCGAGCGCGACCGCCGCGAGCTGGCCCTGCTGGGCATGCGCGACGAGAAGCAGGCGATGGACATCCTCTCGCAGAAGCTCAACGCCGACGTGGTGCTGGTCGTGCGCATGCTCAACAACGGCTACGTCCGCGACCGAGGCGCGATGTGGCGCGTCAGCGTCGAGGCCCTGCAGGTCGGGCGCGGGCGCAAGATCGGCGGGTTCGCCTTCGAATGGACCGAGGGCGTCGACGCCTACACCATCAAGCGCTACGCCCAGGAGATCACCCGCAAGTTCATGGACCAGTACATCGGGTTCTACACCCCCGGCCCGGTCGGCCCCGCGCAGCGCTACTCCGTGCGCCTGCTCGGGCTGGGCGACGCCGCCGACGTGGTCCGCGCCCGCCAGGCCTTCGCGAAGATCCCCGGCATGGAGCGCGTGACGGGCGGGGAGTTCACCGCCTCGGGCAACACCTCCGTCTCGACGCTGGCGCTGATGTACGCCGGCGGCCCGCTGGAGCTGATGGTCGAGCTGCAGAACGCGGCGAACAAGGAGCTGGGCATGACGCTCAGCGGCACCGACGCGGGCACGGGGACGATCACGCTGATCGCCGGCCCCGGGACGGGCAAGAAGTCGGCCGCGGCGCCGGCCCCGACGTCCGCCGCGCCGGTTCCAGCAGCGCCCACCGCCGAAACGCCCGCGCGGGCCGCAGCGACCGACGCGCCGGCGACTCCCGCGACTCCGGCGGCCCCCGCCTCCGCTGCCCCTATCGCCTCCGCCGAGAAGCCGCGCTGGCAGCTCTTCGTCGACGCAAGCGACCAACGCGCCAAGCCGCTGCGCGACGCCTTCCTCGCGGAGTACAAGGCCCAGGGGTCGCCCAAGATCGCCGTGGTCGTCGCGCGGGCCCTGAGCGACAGCGAGAAGCTCGAGCCCGTCGCCGCCAAGCAGATCAAGGACTTCCTCGACAAGCACCCCGCCGGCGCGCCCGCTCCAGGCGTCTTCGTCACGCTCGGCCTCGCTGGCGTGCCCACCACCCAGATCTCGGCCTCGGGCTACGGGCTGTTCGACAACGCCCGCGTGGAGCGGGCCGTCGCGAAGCAATTGGCCGGCATCGGCGTGACGGTGCCCAACCCGGGCGAGATGCGTGGCCAACTCGCCAAGGACGGCGGGAAGGAGCACGACCTCTTCGACGCCGACGACCTGGTCCTGCTCGCCGGGAAGGCCGCGGGGGCCGACATCGTGATCCAAGGCATCGGCCGACCGACGCCCGGCAGCCCCGGCGCGGCCGACTACACCTTCCGCGCGGTGCGCGTCGCCGACGGGGCCGCCCTCGCCGCCGAGGGGTGGTTCACCGAGCCGATGCCCGTGGTCGCCGACGACCTCGCCGGCTATCCCGAGCAGTCGTTCCAGAACATCGCCGGCTACGCCGCGGGCAAGATGGCCGACCAGATGCTCGCCTCGTGGTCGGCCCCGCGCACGCTTACCGTCAGCGTCCTCAACGCCAAGGCCCAGAAGGACGTCTTCACGCTGATGAGCGCGATCAAGTCCAACGTCCCGATCGTCGAGGCCGTCGACTTCGTGAAGCACGAGGCCGGGGGGGCCGCGAACGGCGGGACCGGCAGCTTCACGCTCCGCTACCGCGGGTCGTACGACAACCTGATGAAGCTGCTGGCCGAGCAGGAGAAGACGCTGCCGGTGACGGTGGTGAAGGACAAGTCGACCGCGGACGCGGTGACGGTGAGGATCAAGGAGACGTTGTGAGGCGCGGGACGCACGCCGTCTTGTTAGCCGGACGCGCAAGCGACGGAGGTTTGC
>JAPLMQ010000051.1 GCA_026386955.1 Planctomycetota bacterium | reverse complement strand
ATCACCATGGCCTGCGGCACCGGCGCCTCGGCGGTCTGCGTCGCGGGCGTGCTCACCGGCAAGTCGGCCCGCAAGATCCTCGCCCACCTTCCCGGGGGCGACCTCACGCTCGAGTGGCGAGAGAGCGACAACCACCTGCTGATGACCGGCTCGGCGACGGAGGTCTTCGCGGGCGAGTGGCCGCACGCGGAGTGAGGGCGCGGTTTCCAGTAAAGCCAAGAGCAACATGAAACCCAAGCAAACAAAAAAGCCCAGGCACCGCGTGCCTGGGCTTTGGGTTTTCACGACTTCGCTCAACGATCAACTCTTCTTGCTCTCCAGCAGCCGCTCGACGAAGTGGATGTCCACCTCGCTGCGGATGAAGTTGCCGTTGTTCATCAGCATCGCGTGGAGCGGGATGGTGGTCTTGATCGGCTCGACGCGGAACTCCGCCAAGGCCCGGCGGAGCGTGGCGATGGCCTCGTCGCGGGTGGGCTTGTGGACGATGAGCTTGGCGATCATCGAGTCGTAGTTGGGCGGGACGGTGTAGCCGCTGTAGCAGTGCGTGTCCATGCGCACGCCCGGGCCGCCGGGCGGGTCGAACTGGGCGATCCGGCCCGGGCTGGGGATGAACCCGCGGGCGGGGTCCTCCGCGTTGATGCGGACCTCGATGGCGTGTCCGCTGTGCTTGACGTCCTTCTGGGAGAAGCCGAGCTTCTCGCCCGCGGCGACGCGGATCTGCGTCTTGACGATGTCGATCCCGGTGACCAGCTCGGTCACGGGGTGCTCGACCTGCACGCGGGTGTTGACCTCCATCAGGTAGAACTGCTTGGAGGCGATGTCGAAGAGGAATTCGACGGTGCCGGCGGAGTAGTAGCCCGCGGCCTTGCAGAGGCGGACGGCCGCGCCGCAGACCTCCTCGCGCTGCTTGTCGTTCAGCGCGGGGCTGGGGCTCTCCTCGATGAGCTTCTGGTGGCGGCGCTGCATGGTGCAGTCTCGCTCGCCCAAGTGGAGCACGTTGCCGTGCTGGTCGCCGATGACCTGCACCTCGATGTGCCGTGCGTGCTCGATGAACTTCTCGACGTAGACGGTGGCGTCGCCGAAGGCGCCCTGGGCCTCGGCCATGGCGCTCTTGAGGCCCGAGGCGAGCGCGATGTCGTTGTGGGCGACGCGCATCCCGCGCCCGCCGCCGCCGGCGGAGGCCTTCACGATGACCGGGTACCCGATCTCGCGGGCGATCTTGATCGCATCCTCCTCGCTCTCGATCTTCCCCTTGGAGCCGGGCGAGGTGGGCACCTTGTTCTTGATGGCGATCTGCTTGCAGGAGACCTTCCCGCCGAGCATGGCCATGGACTCGACGCTGGGGCCGATGAACTCGATCTTGCAGGAGCGGCAGACCTCGGCGAAGTGGGAGTTCTCGGAGAGGAAGCCGTAGCCGGGATGGATGGCGTCGACGTTGGCGACCTCGGCGGCGCTGATGATGCGCGGGATGTTGAGGTAGCTCTCCGAGGAGGGCGGCGGGCCGATGCAGATCGCCTGGTCGGCGAGGCGCACATGGGCGGAGTTCTTGTCGGCGGTGGAGTAGACGGCGACGGAGCTGATCCCCATCTCCCTGGCCGCGCGGATGATCCGCACGGCGATCTCTCCGCGGTTGGCGATCAGGATGCGGCTGAACATCGAGGCGTGTCCGTTGTGCGTAGTGGAGGAGGATGCGCGGCGGATGCGGGAGGCGCGCCTGGGACCAACGTCCGGGCGT
>JAPLMQ010000082.1 GCA_026386955.1 Planctomycetota bacterium | reverse complement strand
CCGTCAAGACGCAAGAAAAAGGGCCTTTTCCACACCTCTTCCCGCCGTTTGACGCGGTTCGGCCGGTTCGTCACGCTTGATGCGGCCGCGGGAGGGTTATTCAGAGGGGTCACATGTCATTTCCGGGGGCGTACTCGTGACATGTGTCTCGAGCCTTGCTGAAATCCTTCGACCGCGGCGCGGCTCGCCTGCCCCTCTCCCCTCAGTGTCTCATCCCCTCACCGCCCGGATCACCTCCGCGTCCTCGAACACCAACCCGCCCGCCACGCTCACGCGCCACATCATCGACTGCTTCTCCCCCTCGTTCGCCGCGGTCTCCTTGCTCTCCAGCGCCGTCACCCCTTGGCGGATCACCGAGCACATGATCCCGTGCCGGCGCATGTCGACCATCCCGCCCGGCATCGTCAGCAGACACCAGTTGATCGCGAACCCGATGTAGATCAGGTGGTTGATCCCCTCGGTGCGGCAGAGGTCGTAAAGCTGCGAGCCATAGGCCGCCACCGCCTCGTCGCCCACAGGCCGGGCCTGCGGCGCGAAGTCGAGCTTCACCTTCCCCAGGTCGGGCGCGTTGTGCTTGCCCGGGTTGGCATGCTCCGCGAGGAATGTCCGGGTCTCCGTCAGCGCCGGGTCGCGCGCGACGTAGGGCCACCAGTCCGGCGCGGGCGACATCTTCTGCACGCGCTGGTACCCCGGCAGGTGGCTGTAGTAGTCGCTCCCGCCCACGACGTGGTAGACCTTCATCGGCGAGGCCCGCACGGCAGAGAGCAGCGGGGGAAAGACGTCGCGCAGGATCGCGTCCATCCGCCCCATGTGGTCCTGCGACCGCCACACGCCCGGCGCCTCCTTCTGCGGCGTGATCTCCCACGCATGCATCACCACCAGGGCGGTGTGCTCCAGCGAAAGGGGAAACTCCGCCTCGCGCCACCCGCCCATCGCGAGCGACGGGGTTGCCAACGCAGGGTCGGCATCGAACTGCTGGTAATACGACGCGCGGAGTCGGGTGGGGGGCATGGCGGGATTGTACGTCGTGTGGGGCAGGTGGAACCGCAACCGGCGAGACCCACCATCGGCTCTGGGTTAGCCGGACGCGCAAGCGACGGCTTGTACCGTCCCGCGTCCTGAAAATGTCCCACTCGCCGCGCGCCCAAAGCCGTCGCTTGCGCGCGTGCCTTCCGGGTGCCACAATCCATCGTACCCGTGGCAAGTGTCTTCGGCCGACCGGCACGTCTCGGCTCGCTCGCGCTGAAACCCTGAAAAACAAGATGAATTTGACCGATCCGCATCCGCTGCAAATTCGAACGGCTTGGGGTGACCCGCACATGCCACGAGTACGATGGCATGTGGCACCCAGACCTCGTTTTCCAGCCCAGCCGGTGGGTTTCGCGGAATACCGCTCTACCCACCCTGCGAATCACCGCTCGGCCTCGCCTCACACCACCTTCGCCCCGCCGATGTACGTCGCCCGCACGTTCAGCTCCCGGTCGAGGACCACCAAGTCGGCCCGCTTGCCCAGCGCGATGCTGCCGATCTCCTGCTCGAGCCCCAGGATCGTCGCGGGCGTGAGCGTCGCCATGCGGATCACGTTCGCCAGCCCCGCCTCGGGCACCGCCTGGTGGAACGTGCGCACGCAGTGGTCCATCCCCACCACGCTCGACCCCAGCGCCTTCCCGTCGGGCGTCAGCCCCACGCCGTCCTTCTTGATCACCGGCTCGCCCCCGTCGAGCGGGCCGAACATGTACGCCCCGTCGGGCATGTCCATCGCCCGGCTCGTGTCGGTCACCAGCGCCAATCGCCCCGGCCCCTTCACCTTGTAGGCCAGGCGCAGCAAATCGGGCAGCATGTGCTTGCCGTCGGCGATGATCTCGGTGGTCAGTTGATCAAAGTAGAGCGTCGCCTCCATCACCCCGCCGCGCATCGGGAAGCTCTGCGTCTGCCTTAGCCGCGAGCGGTCGGACATCGCGCAGAAGAGGTGGTCGACGTGGGTGACGCCCCAGCCCACCGCCGCCTCCATCTGCGCGAAGGTGGCGTAGGAGTGCCCCGCGTTGCAGCGGATGCCGCGCTTCAGGCAGGCCTCGACGAATGCCTGCGCGCCGGGCAGTTCCGGCGCGACCGTCGCCGTGCTGATGTCGCTCGCGTATTCAAAGTACGGCTCGTAGTCCGCAGGCGTCGGCGGACGGACGTGCGCGCCGGGATGGCAACCCTTGGCCTCGGGGGCGAAGTAGGGGCCGTAGAGGTGCGCGCCCAGGACGCGGGTGCCGGGGGAATTCTCTTTGAACGCGCGTGTCAGCGCGAGGAACTTCATGTGCTGGTCATGCCGGGCCACCGTCGTCGTCGGCGTGAAGCTCGTCGTGCCGTGCTTCGCGTGCGCCCGGCAAATCGTGCTCCACGCCTCGGGCGTGACATCCATGAAGTCGGCGTTCGCCCCGCCGTGGACGTGGAGATCGACGAACCCCGGGATGAGGTAGCCGCCTTGCAGGTCGACGGACTCGTTGTCGGGCGCGTCCGCTTTGGTCATCGGCTTCGCCGTCACCGCGCCGTCCTTCTCCGGCGGCCCCATGTAGACGATCCGCCCGCCCTGCGTGCGCACGACATGCCCGTCCGAGCAGAGGCTGTTCTTGGTGACGATCGTGCCGTTGTGGAATAGCGCCATGGTGCCTCGATGCGGAAGGGGGGTTGGTCCGCTCGCGGCGGGGTTGTTGCGATCCAGTTCGACCGGCCGCGCGAGCGGGTGTCGAGGGCTATCGTAGCCGCAACCCACCAAGCCGCCCGGAGGCAGGGCAATCCCGCACGGGTGCCGGAACAACGCCCGAATCAAGCCCACTGATCCCGACGGTACTCCGTCGGGTTCGGTGGAGTTGGGCTTCGAACTCACCATGCCCGCACCGGTTGAATCACGGGGCTCCCTGGACGTCAACGACATCCAAGTCCCTCGGACCCCCCGGAAACCCGGAAACCCCACGGAACGCGACGGCGTACCGTCGCGATCCGTGGGCTTGGGGCGCAAGGTCTTATGGAGGCGTCGCACGGCACGCACTCCGACGCCATTCACCTCTCACAACATCCCCAGCCCGCCGTCCACGTTCAGCTCGACGCCCGTGATGTACGACGCCTCCTCCGACGCCAGGAACAGCACCGCCCCGACGACCTCCTCGCTCTCGCCCATGCGCTTCAGCGGCACCTGCGAGGCCAGCCCCTCCTCCATCTTCTGCTGGGCCCCGGCGTCCATCCCCATCCGCGCGAAGATTGGCGTGACGATCGGCCCGGGCGCCACCGCGTTCACCCGGATCTTCCTCGCCGTCAGCTCGTTCGCCAGCGTGCGCACCAAGGACCGCAGCGCCGCCTTGCTCGCCGAGTAGACGCTCGTCCCCGCGAAGCCCTTGTGGCTGACCACCGAGGTGGTGAAGACGATCGCCCCGCCGTCCTTCAGCAAAGGCAGCGCCTTCTGCGTGGTGAAGAACGCCCCCTTGAAGTTGATGTCCATGTTCTCGTCGAAGAGCGCCTCGGTGGTCTGGTCGACCGGGGCGAACTTGGCCACGCCCGCGTTGATGAAGAGCACGTCGATGGTCCCGTGCTTCTCCTTCACCTTCGCGATGAGCGCGTCGACGTCGGCCAGCTTGGCGGTGTCGGCCTTGACCGCGAGCGTCCCCGCCCCGATCTCCGCCGCCGCCGACGCCAGCGACTTCTCGTTGCGCCCGGAGATGACGACCTTTGCCCCGCGCTTGGCGAACTCCTTGGCCGTGGCAAGCCCGATCCCGCTGTTCCCGCCGGTGATGACCACGACCTTGTTGGTGAATGAACCCATGAATGGAACCTCTTGAGTGATGGTTGAACGAAACGAAACGGGAAGACGAAGCATAGGGCAGGGAGACCCGCGAAATCGACGGCGACGCGCGGCGAACCGGTGGCTCTTGTAGGGTGGCGCTGAGCGGTATTCCGCGAAGCCCACCGGTTGCGGCGCCGACCTCGCGACGTATGGTTCAATCTCGCAACGCTTGGTTCGATGGCCGACAAGGTTTTGTTGTGGATCACCGCGCGACGTGCGCCCAATCGGTGGCTCTTGTAGGGTGGCGCTGAGCGGTACTCCGCGAAGCCCACCGGCTGCGTCTCCAACCTCGCGACATACGGCCCAATCCTGCAACGCTTCGTCGATGTACGCCAAATTGTCCTTGTCCATCGCCGCGCGATGTGCGCCCAATCGGTGGGCTTCGCCGGGTACGGCTCAGCGCCGCCCTACAAGACCACGGCATCAATCCCCGTAGAGATCCTTGATCACGCCGCTGGTTCCCCACGCGGAGTCGAGGATGCCCCGCTT
This sequence comes from Planctomycetota bacterium, assembly GCA_026386955.1. GTDB lineage: Bacteria > Planctomycetota > Phycisphaerae > Phycisphaerales > Phycisphaeraceae > JAPLMQ01. Next base: position 14,515 of record JAPLMQ010000082.1, on the reverse strand, counting down.
CACGTAGTCATGGAACGACGAGTGCGGCCAGTCAATGGCGCGCTTCACATAGCCATGCTTGACCGGGTTGTAGTGGATGTAGTCGACATGCTCCGCGAAATCATCCTCGTCTCCGATCGTGTGCTCCCAGAATCGCCGCACCCAGATGCTTCGCTCGCGCTTGCGTTGCCGGCTCTTGGATGGCGTTTCGGTGCGCGGGAGCGAGCGGCTGAACGCGCCCTTGATGAGGTTCCACCGCATGCTGTAATCGACATCGCCCTTTGGAAGCGTCCAGACGCAATGCAGATGCTCGGGCAGGATCACGATGGCGTCGATGTGGAACGGGTGGTTCTCGCGCGTCGTGCGGAATGCGTCGCGCAGGTCGTCGACATGGTCGGTCAGGAGCCGACGCCGACGGTCGTGCAGCGTGACGGTGAAGAAATAGGTCCCACCCGGAACCCGCCATCGCCGGTAGTTGGGCATGGTGCGATTTTAGCGTCCGTGTCCCGCATTGGCGTGTCTTGTAGGGTGGCGCTGAGCCGTACTCGGCGAAGCGCACCGGTTGCGGCACCGATCTCGCGACACGTCTGAATGCTGCAAATGCCCGTTCGCTCGCCGCCCAACCTTTTCTTGTAGATCCCCGCGCCGACCTGCGCCCAACCGGTGGGCTTCGCGGAGTACCGCTCAGCGCCACCCTACAAGAGCGCCCGCCCCTCACGCCAACATCTTCATCACCGTCTGGTTCACCCAATCCTGGTCATGGAACCGTTCCCCCCACGTCCGCGGCGAGACGTCGCGGTACTCATGCATCGTCTCGTCCTTCACGAAGCGCAGCCGCTTGCGCAGCGAGGTGACCACCTTCGTGTCGGCCCCATGATCGAGAAGGAGGCGGGCGAACGCGCCGTCGCGTTGCCTGCCGCAGCGCCAGGCCTGCGAGACGACGCACCCGAAGAGCGGCGTGTGGCCGCCGAAGCCGTCGGCGTCGACCGTCGCGCGGGCATTCACGTCGGCCCCGCGCTCGATCAGCCAGCGGGCAAGGTCGATCTCGTCGTCGTCGACGCACAGGTGCAGCAGTGTCCCGCCCGCGGGGGATGTGCCGCAGAGCGCGAGCGACTCGTCCTCGTGGCAGCCCAGCTCGAGCGGGTAGATGTCGCGGTGCGACAGCCGGCGGTTCAGCGCGCCGGGGTCGCGCTGCAGGACGGCTTCGAGGAGATCCTGCCTGCCGCGGTGGACCGCCATCGCGGCCGTGTCGGGCAGGGCGACGCCGTGGGCGGCGACGATCTCCAGGCAGGCGTGCTTGCCCTTGGGATTGCGACAGTAGGTTTCGAGGATCAGGCCGATGGGGGCGAGGCGGTCGCCTTGGGCGTCGGCGAGCGGCGCGCCCAGCTCGAGTGCGAAGGCCAGGCCCGGGCCGCTGAGCGTCTCGCACGGCCCCATCACCGCGCCGGCGGGGATCGGCGCGCCCATCTCCCGGAGCATGCGGGCCGTGGAGATCCTGCTCTGCAGCGTCGCGCGGTCGAGCGCGTGCTGCAAATCCTTCGCCCCCAGGCCGTGCAGCATCTTGATGATCGCGTCGCGCCCGAGGTTGGCCGCGTAAGACATCGGCGGGCCCCAGTTGCAATGCTCCGTCGCCCGGGCGTTCTCGTGCAGCAGCGCGGGGCGGGCCTCGACCATCGCGCGGACGGCCTCGGCGTCGTCGCGCCAGATCGCGTCGATCAACCGGCAGGCGAGCGCGAGGCGCTCCCAGTCGGCGACGCCGTAGCTCCGCGCCAGCGCGAGGCGGACCTGGTCGATCCTGCCCTTGCCCGGCGGGATCAGGTCCGGGTGGTGCTTGAAGACCTCGTTGACCGCGGCCTCCTCGTCGGCGTTGAAGCGCTGCAAGAGGTCGGCCGCCTCGCGCTCGAGCTGGGCGAGGTCGGGACGCACGGGGACGTGGCGGTCGGGTTCGGGCATGGCGGGCCTCGATGGAGCGCGGCCAGTCGGCGGCGCAGCGTCGCCTCGCACTCTATCGCGGCGCGGGCCGGTGACCAATGGGGCGGCATTGATGATGCGGCGAGGGACGGGGCGTGCACGAAGCGGGCGGGCCGCGGCGAGGATGGTGAGGTGGGAGCGGTCACGCGGCGGGACGGGGGTCATGGAGTCGGAGCTCCGGCTGCACGCCGTTCGCGCTTCGTTTTCGTTTCTGCCCCGGTTCCGCCGCTTCTGTAAATGGTCCGGAAGAGGCGTCATTTCCGGCGTTTTTTAAATGGGATGTTTCAGGGTGAGCCTAGAGAGGCGGGTGGTGGGCGCCGCGCAGAGCGGCCGTGGGATGCATGGAGGGCGGCGGCGGGGCACGGCAGGGCATTTTTGGCGCATGCCTCCGGACCGCCGCCAATTATTTTGGAGCTGCCGTAAGGCCGGGCGTGGCGTGTTGTTGTGGCGGCGCGGGCCGCGTTTGTCCGGATTTGGCCGGACACTTGTGCGGGTTATATGGGAGGACGCGCATTTTTTCCGCGGCCCCGCCCAGAGGGGCCAATGGAGGGTCTAAACGACCCTCGGAAAGCCCCTCGACTCCGACTCCACGGACCGCGCGGCAGCGGGTTGCGTGGGGTGGTTTCGACGGAGGGAATTTCCGCTCCCGGTTTCTGCGAAAAAGACCTGATGACTTTCGGAGGTTTCGCATGTCACAATGCACGTCCCGCATCGTGCCGCACGCGGCTTTTCTGCGTCTCTTGTCCGTCACCGTCGCCCGAATTTCTCCCGTGGAGCCCGCCATGAAGCTTGCTCTCGCCGTCGTCGTCGCCCTGTTTTTCTCGGTGAATTCCGCCACGCCCGCCCTCGCCGCGCCCGACGCGGTGTCCGCGCCCAGCCCCGCCGCCAAGGCCTCGCTGCCCCAGGACGAGCCCTACCAGAAGACCTTGCGGGCCTACATGGCGACGCTGAAAGAGGCCGATTTCCAGCCGGAAAACAAGGATCTCACCGTCGTGCCCGTCGAGGACGACGCCGACGCGAAGCTGCGGACGTGGGTGCTCTCGCTCGGGCCCCCGGCCGTGGGGCGCAAGCGCAACCACAGCTCGGTGATGATCAAGGCCGGGCTCTTCACGCTCGAGTCCATAGAGGGCGCGGAGGTCATGCGCCCGCCCGCGCATCCCGAGCCGTTGGTCGACCTCGCCAACTGGAAATACGCGGGAAACCCGTACTTCGACTCGCGCCCGCTGCGCCTGCGGGCCTTCGTGCTCCAGGCGATCGACATGATGATGCTCGACCGCCTGTTCGCCACCGCTGACGAGAAAACGCTCCTCACGCAGGACCAGCTCGCGAGCAACATCGCGAGTTTCGCCTACGTCTACCCCGGCTTCCGCGACGTCGTCCCCGGCGAGGTGCGCGACGCCTGCCGCGCCGGCCTGCGCAGGCTCGTCCTCCGCCAGCTCGCCCAGGGGCCGACGGTCCTCCACGGCAGGACGCAGGGGATGCAGACCGTGCAGGTGGCGGCCCTCGCCGTCGCCTGCCCCGTGCTCGACGACGCGAAGATCACCCGCGAGGCCGAGTCCTACGCCAAGCGGATGTTCACCGAGCCGGTCTTCTTCAGCCCTGCGGGCTATTTCCCGCAGGGCGGCACGCTCGACAGCTTCAACGGCCTGAGCGCCAGCTACGCCCTCTGGGCCGGGCTCGCGAGCGACTGGGATTTCGCACGCGACGGCCTCGCGCGCTTCTATCGCCTCAAGGCCCACCTCACGCTCCCCGAGCCCGACGCCGCGGGGCTCAACGGCCCCGGGTCGGCCAGCACGTGGACCGGGCCCAGCCACTTCTCCTCGCTCACGCCGCCCGACCCGTTCCACGACCAGTGGATCACCGCCTCGCGCTGGACCTCCGCGGCGGCGCTGACCGACGAGGCCGCCTGCTTCGTGAAGTGGCCGACGGAGGAGGAGATCGCCGCGGCCGCCGGCGCCGCGGTGATGGAGGTCAACGCCCAGTTGCACGAGCTCTCGTGGGCCCCGCACGGACTCGAGCCGGCGCCGTGGAAATTCGCGATGGCGAGCCCCTTCGTCAACGCCGGCAGCCAGTACTTCCGCAAGGGGCTCGACGCCCGCCGAAAGAAGCTCATGGGCACGGGCAAGGAGAGCTCGATGGCGCTGCTGCCCGTCCTGCGCCCGGGCGACTACGTCCGCGCGTTCGGCGACGAATTCCTTGCCGCCAAGACCGGCGACCACGCGGCCATCCTGCACTTCGGCGTCATCGCCGAGGAGGGCGACCCGGAGTCCGGCGTGGGGCTCGGCGGCGGCGCGCTCTCCGCCTTCTGGACCAAGTCGGCGGGCTCGGTCATCCTCAGCCGCGGCGTCGGCGCGTGGTCGCCGCGCTACGCCAAGATGTTCGACGAATGGCGGACGATCCCCACCCACGCCGTCGCGGGCGTCACCGCGGAGGGCAAGGCCTTCACCTCCGCCCGGATCGTCCGCCCCGAGCACACGCTCAAGGCCGACGACAAGTCCTACACGCTGGAGGTCCACGCCCCGATCCCCCCGGAGCGCAGGGGCGTCGGCACGCTGCTGGCGGGCAAGCTCGACTACAGCCGCAAGTTCGAGTCGACGCCCAAGGGGCTGCGCGTCACCACGACGATCGCCGGCGACGGGAAGGACACGATCGCCGAGCTGTACGAGGTGCTGCCCGTCTACCACCGCGACGCCGAGACGGAGCGCACCGCCGCGCCCACGACCATCGAGTTCAAGGCCGGCGACGCCTGGGTCCCCGCGACCACCGCCTACACCGAGAAGGTGGCCGCCATCCGCCTGACGCGCTTCGGCGGCTCGGTCGAGATCACCTTCGACGCGCCACGCCGGGCCAAGCTCGCCCCCGCCGACTGGGTGGAGACGTACATGACCCACAACGTCAATCGGAACATCCTGATCGACCTGCTGGAGTCGGACGACAAGCCGACGACGGTCACCGCGGCGAAGAGCGTGTCCTACCGGATCGAGGCCGTGCAGCCGTGAGACGGCGCCGCGCCGGAATCACTCGCTGGGCTGCGACGCCGGGGGCATGGTGCGGATCGGGTCGCCGAGGTTGAAGGGGGCCTGCCCCTTCTTCTGGGCCTCGAAGTCCTTGAGCTGTTTCTGGAGGCGGCGCTGCTCGGCGTCGTCGTCGAGCTTGTACCAGTCCTGCCACGAGGCCACGCCCGCGGCCTTGGCGGCGGCGGGATCGAGCGTCACGGTGCCGCCGGACTGCCGGCCGGTGGCGGGGTCGACCCGGCCGCCGATGGTGATGGCCGTGTTGGTCTCGAAGGCGAGCTTGTAGGCGCGGGCCCGCATGGTCAGCCCGCGGTCGGGGTTCGGGACGGGAGTGACGTAGGGGCCGAGCGGCGCGGCGGATGGGGCGCCCTGCGGCTGGCCGGCGGCGCTGGCGGCGCGGGACTCGACGAGGTTGTCGCCCTTGTCGAACTGGCTGAAGAGGTTTCGCGAGCTGGCGCCCGTGCCCGCGACTGAGCCGTCGGGCGAGGCGGGGTTCCACGCGAGCGGGTCCGTCGGGCCGCCGCGGCCCGCGAGGCCGGAGGTGGGCAGGACGCGGCCGAGGATGTCGCGATAGGCCTCGTTCTGGCCGGCGGCGCGCTCGGCGCGGGCGTCGGATTCCGAGATGCCGCCCGTGTGGGCCGAGGCGACGGCCTCCGGAGGCACGCTGGTCGTGGGCAGTTTCTGCTGCTGCTGTTGCTGTTGCCGCGGCGCCTGCTGCTCGGCGGGCCCGTTGGGCACGCTTGGCGTGTCGATTTCGCTGCCGCTCCGGCTGGCGTATCGCTCGCCTGTGTTGCCGCCGGTGCTTCGGTGCAGGAGCGAGACGCTCGACCAGTCGATCTTGGCCACGCCGAAGCCCATGGTCGCCACCAGCGCGAGCGACGCTGCGATCTTCAATTGGCCCAGGTTGACGCGCGAGGGCGTCGCCGGTCGCGCGGGCGCGATCGCGGCCGACAGCTCGGAGTAGCGCTGATTGCGGGCGTCGTACTCGGCCATGATCTCGCGGAGGATCGGCTCGGTGCTGGCCGCTTCGCCGTTGAGGCCCACGGCCCCCGGCGCGGGGACGAGCACAAGCCGCGGCCCGCCGGGCAGCACGGCGCTCGACGCGCCGGCGAAGGCGTCGCGGTTGGCGCCGGCCCCTTCGATCTGGGCTTGGCGGACCGAGAGCAGCGTGGAGAGCAGCTCGCTGTGTTCGCGGGCCTGCGTCTCGAGCCGGGCGGAGATTTGGTCGAACAACGGCGACGCGGCGCTGGCCTTGCCAGCCTGTCGGACCGCCTCAAGGAGCTGCCCATGTTTCTCTTCCTGGGCCTGAAGTTTTTGCGTGAGCTCGGCCAGGCCGGCGGACATCTCGCCCGTGGCGGCCTGATCGGCCTGGTGTGCCTGGGCCTCGCGCTGGGCGAGGGTGCGCACGGCGGCGAGGAGCTGGTCGTGCCTTTGAGCCTGGCCCTCCACCTCGCCGGCGATCTGGCGGAGCAGGATCTCGCTGCCCGCGGCCGCGGCGGCCTGGGCCTCGCGCATCGTCGCGAGGAACTCGTCCTGCCTCTTGGTCTGGGCCTCGACCTGCCCGGCGATCTGGCCGAAGAGCTCCGCGGCCTTGGCGGGCTCGGCCGCGGACTCTTCCGCGGGCCGAGTGATCGCGTCGAGCATCATCTGCTGGAGGACCGACTGCTCTCGCAGGCGGTCGGCCAGCGGCGCGAGGAGCGCGGGGGCCTTCTGGGCCTGGGCGTCGGTGACGATGCGGAGGTCGGCCAAGGCCTGCTCGTGCCGTTGGCCTTGCTCGCGAAGCTCGCCGGCGAGTTGCTCGAGCATCGGGGCGACGCGCTCGGGCTCGACGCTGGCCGCGGCGCGCAGGCCCGCGAGCGCCTGCTCGAGGCCGGCCGCCTGGGCCGAGAGCCGCTCGGCGACCTGGCGCAGCGCGGGCTCGTTGGTCTCGGAGCGGTCGCGGGCGGCGTCGCGCCAGAGGTTGGCGAGGTGTTCGTGGCGGAGGGCCTGTTCCTGCAATTGGACGATGAGCTGGGCGAGCAGCGACTCCTGCCGCGCGGGGCGCGACTCGATCGCCCGCTGCAGCGCGGCGGCGTGCTCCTCCTGGCGGGCCGCCTGCGCGTCGAGCTGCAGGCGGATCTCCTGCAGCTTGGGCTCGAGGTCGGCTCCCTGGGCACGGGCCGCGAGGCGGACCGTCGCGACGAGTTCATCCTGCTTCGCGGCCTGTTCGGCCAAGGCGTCAACGATCCGGCGAAGCACCTGACCGCCGCTGCCATCGCCGACGGCGGCGCCCTCCCGAACCGCGGAGACCTCGCGCATCGCGGCGAGCATCTGCTCCTGCCGCTGGGCCTGGGCCTCGAGCTGCGAGGCGATCTGCTGCAAGGCCGGGTCGCCCTGGCCTGCCCCGGCGCGGACGGCCTCGCGCACGGCGGTGACCAGTTGGTTGTGCCGCTCCTCCTGGGCGTGGATCTGCGAGGCGAGGTCGGCCCGGAACTGCGTGGCGAGCGATTGGGCGGCGAGCGACTGCGAATCGGCCATCGACCGCTCGGCGCGAGCGGCCTGCTCCTGCGCCTGGGCCGCGAAGCTCTGCTCGACGCCGGCGCGCCACTGGGCGAGCAGCGACTCCTGACGCTCCATGCAGGCGACGAGGTTCTCGAGCACCGGGCGGACCGGGGCGGCCTGCAGCGACTGCTTCATCGTGCCCAGCAGCTCCTCCTGGCGGGCGTCCTGCGCGTCGAGCCGGGCGACGATGTGCTGCAGCAGCGGATCGGAGGCGGGCCGGCTCGCGGCCTCGCGCACGTCGCGGGCGAGCTCGTCGTGCCGGCCATGCTGCTGCTCCAAGGCGCCGACGATGCGCTCGAGCAGCGGACGGACAACATCCACGGGGGCATCGACGGGGGCCGTGTCGGCGGGCACGGCCTGCACGCGGGCCTGCGCCTGGCGGAGCCCGTCGAGCAGGGATTCCTGACGGACGTCCTGCGCGGCGAGGCGGTCGGCGATCTGCTTGAGCACGGTAGGGTCGGGCCCGGTGGGGCGGCCGGCGGTCGCCTCGCGGAACATCGAGGCCATCTGCTCGTGACGGACGGCCTGGTCCTGCATCTGCACGAGGACCTGGGCGAGCAGGGCCTCGAGCCGGGGGGACTGGCCGCGGCTGGCCTCGCGCACGGCGGCGACCAGCTCGTTGCGGTGGGCCTCGTGGGCGCGAAGCTGGCTGGCGATGGAGTCGGCGGCGAGCTGAGCCGCGGATTGGCTGGCGTTCTGGGCCGAGAGGGCGGCATTCTGGGCGACGGTCAGCGCGGCGGGGACGGTCTGTTCATGGGCCTCGGCCGCGCGGCGGACGGCGGCGCCGAGCTCAGCTTGGCGCGTCATCTGCTCCTCGAGCCGCAGGACGATGGTCTGCAGCATCGGCTCGGCGACGGCGCCGCGGGCGGAGACCAACTGGCTCAGCGCGGCGAGCGTCTGCTCCAGCCGGGCGGCCTGGGCGTCGCCACGCTCGATCATCGGGGCGGCGAGGGCGAGCGAGAGCGAGGAGGTGAGCTGCGTGGTGAGGGCGGGGGCGAACTTGTCCGACAGGTGCGCCGACAACTGCGAGGAAACCTGCGTCGCGAGCGGGGCCGCGATCTCCTCCGCCGTCGCGGGGACGGGCGCGGGCGGACGCGCGGCGAACTCGCGCACGATGCCGGCGAGGTCGGCCTGGGCGGCGGTGTGGTGCTGCAACTGCCGGCGGATCTCCTGCAGCAACGGCTCGTCGCGCGAGCCCTGGGCCTCGATGGCTTGGGTGATCTGCTGTGCGAGCGCCTCCTGCCGGGCTTGATGCTCGGCCAGCCCGGCGGCGAGGCGCGTGATTTCAGCGGACGTGGCCGCGGCTGCCGCCGTCGCCGCCGCGCCGTCGGTCGAGCTCGTCGCATGCGGGCCCGACGCCGACTGTGCGACAATCGTCTGCGCGGCGATCGCCTGGCGCAGCGTCTCGCCCCATCGCTCCTGCTGCTCCGCGGCCTGCTGGAGCTGTGCGAGGATCGGCTGAAGCGCCGGGCGGAGCGACTCGGGCCCGGCCGTCGCCGCGAGGCCCACCAGCGCGATCAGCCGGTCGTCCCGACGCGACTGCTCCGCGGCGGTGTTGACCAGCACCTCGCGCATCGCCTGGGCCTGGATCTCGTGGTGCCGCTCGAACTGCCGCTCGACCTGGTGCGACAGCCGCTGCGCCACCGTCTGGGCCATGGAGCTGTTCTGCTCGGCGAATTGCTCGGCGGTCCGCGTCTCGATCTGCGTGGCCGCCATCGAGGCCGCGTCGTGCGTCGCCCGCTCCACGGCCTGGACGATCGCTTCGCGCAGCCCGTCGGCGAGCCGCTGCTCCTGCGTCTGGCTCGCCACGAGGTGGGCGAGGACCTGCTCGAGCGCGGGCTTGGTCTGGGCGGCGGAGGCGTCGACCGCTTGGCGCACGGCGTCGATCAGCCGGCCTTGTTCGTCGCGGCGGCGGTCAAGATCGGCGGCGAGGCTCGCGAGGACCGGGGCCGACCCGGCGCTGGCGGCGGCCGCGGCCTGGGTCAGCAGGTCGCGCTGTTCCTGGGCTTGGCGCTCGATCTGCACGCCGAGCTGGCGGAGGAGCGGCTCGGGGTCGGTGGGGACGATCGGGCGCGGCTGCTCGCGCGTCGCGGCGGCGAGGATCTGGGCCTGTGCCTGCTCCTGGCGGTCGAGACGGGCGACGATCGATTCCAGCAGTTCGTGGGGGATGCCCGCACGCTCGTTGCCGGCCTCGCGCAGCGCGGCGACGACGTGCTGGGCGAGGTCCTCAGCGATGTTGGCGGGGAGGTCGACGTGGACCGCGGCGGGAACGTGGGCCGCGCCGTGCTTGGAGCCGTGGGCGTCGGAGGCGTGCTCCGCAGCCACTTCGTTTTCGTCAGCCGCGTCGACGGTCCGGGCCCGCGCGGGGTGGTGGCCCGGCGCGGGGGTGACGCGGGCGGCGGCGCCCTGGCGGTCGTCGGCCATGATCGTCACGGCGAACGCGGTCCGCCCGACCTGCACCAGCGAGCCGTTCTCGATCCGCGTCTTGCCGGTGATGGCCTCGCGGTTGACGAACGTGCCGTTGCGGGATTGATGGTCGCTGACATACCAATGGCCGTTTTCGTGCCAGAGGTCGGCGTGATAACCCGAGGCCTTGGAGTCATGCAGCGGGAGCGAGCCACACATGCGCCCGAGCACCGCCGGCTTGTCTTCCGGAAGCTCGAGGACCGATCCGGTGTGAGGCCCGCTGATGGCGGTGAGAATCAACACGGATGCCTACTCCTCCCCCGGGAATTGCGGAAGGTGTCCATGGGCGGCGAGATGGTCGGCCCGGCGCGTCCGTGCGACGTTCAGAGAAGTCCTAAATTACACAGCATCCATCGGTTGAGCAAGGGTCAACCGGGGTCGAGGGCAATAAAACAACGCTTCAAAGCCCTGGCGCCGCGTGCTTGGGTTTTCGCATTGAAATGGGGAGCGAAATGCCGAAGTGCAACTCCTTACTTCCGCGCCGTCGCGATCGCCTGCACGATCGAGCGCTCCAACGCGGAGAACTCCGCGGGGTCGGCGCGATCGAGGTTCATTTCCTCGTGCAGCGCGATGCAGTTGTTGGTGATCACGCGCGGGCGGTCGCCGGTGTTGGTGCTGCTCGAATGGGCCATGTAGGCGTGGCAGAGGACCAGGTCGCCGACTTGTCCCTGGGCCTCGATGGGCGGGATCTGGCTGGTCTGCACGGTGACTTGGTGGTTGAATTCGCCGGTGGTGAGGCCGGTGGGCTCGGCCTCGGCGAGGCAGCGGCTCATGATCTTGTGCGACCCGGGGCGCAGCGCGGTGCCGCCTTCGCCCGGGCTGATGTCGGAGAAGAGCATGATGGCGATCAATGCCTGCTGCTTGCCGCGCAGGCGGCGCTGCCCACCCCCGTCGACGTGCCAGCCGTTCATGTCCTTCCAGGGCTTGGTCGCGAAGCCCGGGAGGATGATCGGCCAGGCGCCGGTGCGGTCGCCGCGCTCGACCCAGCGGCCCTCGCCGACCAAATCGCCGAACGCGGCGCGGACGCGCTCGGTGTAGAGCCGGGCGACGTCGGGCCCCTTGGGGCCGCCCGTGGGGGAGACGACGTTCTGCTTCCAAGTCGAGGGGTCGTCTCGCTTCACGCCATCGCCCACCAAGGCCCAGACTTGGTCGAGCACCGGGGCCGCCCACTCGCGCGGGAAGCCGGCTTCGAGGCGGGTGTAGCCCTCCTCGATGAACTGCTCGATCTGCTCAGGACTCAAGACCTTGGGCGTGGCCATGGCGGGACTCGCGAAAAAGGATGGGGTGTGCGGGAGCGGTGGGTGGGACGGGCGTGGACGAGGCTCGAAATTCGGGAGCTCGTCCAGCGGGGGCGGGTGTACAGCCTGGGTGGGGCTACCTTGAAGCTACTTTGAAAAAGACGCGCGGAAGCGGGTGGCCGCGCATGCCGGGATTTTACAACAGTTCGCGTGCGGGGCCAGTTTTGCCGGGGGAATTCGGGGTTTGACTGTTGCGCTGGACGAACAGTCGGATTGGGTGTGCCTTGGGCAGCGCGTCACCTCGGCCCGTTGCCCAAGAGGTCGGCCCGCATGTCCGCCAGCGCGGGAAACGCCGCGCGGTAGTCGAGCAAGTCCTTAAGGTCGAGGTCGGCCGAGACGACCGCCTCCCCCGGGCCGGCGTCGGCGAGGATCTTCCCGCGCGGGTCGATGACCAGGCTCCGCCCGGGATAGGGCAGCTTCGGGTCGGCCCCGCAACGGTTCACGCCCACGACGAAGGCCTGGTTCTCGATCGCCCGCGCGACCAGCAGCGAAACCCAATGGCTCTCGCGCGCGGAGGGGAAGTTGGCGATCACCACGAGCACGTGGGCCCCGCGGCGGACAGCATGGCGAAACGCCTCGGGGAAGCGCAGGTCGTAGCAGACCAGCGGCGCGACGCGCATCCCCGCCCAATCAAACGTCTTGACGGCCTCACCCGCGTCAAAATCCTTGGTCTCCCCGCTGAACGAGAACGGGTGCAGCTTCGTGAACCGCACCAGCTCCGCCCCCGCGGGGTCGAACGCCACGGCCTGGTTCAGCCCCTTGTCCGCGGGCGACTCGTTCACCACTCCGCCCAGCACAGCTGAGCCGGTCCGCATCGCCAGGTCGCGCATGAATCTCTCCGCGACGCGCTCCCGCCCCTCACGCACCTTGGGCACGTCGAGGCTGAAGCCCGTCGCGAACATCTCGGGCAGCACGACCAGCGAGCCTCGCGCAGGCGCGGCCGTGTCGAGCAGGCGCGAGACCGCAGCGATGCTGGCGGGCTTGTCCTCCCAGACAGGGCTGAACTGGCAGACGGTGACGCGCATGAAGATGCTCCGGCGATCAAGGCGACGCACGACACGTGATCTTACGCGCACACGCTCGGGTGGGGCGGTTTAAGCTGCCCCGCCTTGGGCCTTGGGGGCTGTGGAAACCCCGTTAGACCGCGTCGCCGATTCATGCGACACTCTGGCTCTATGCCGTCCGAGACGCCCACGCCAGACCCTTCAAATCCCGTCCCCCCCGAGACTAACGGCCAAGGCCAGGGACAGTCCCAGAGCTCCGGCGATTCTGGTCGTCGTCCTCTCTCCTACCGCAGCCGGCACCGCGCCCGCCAGCACGACCTCGCCCACGCCGACGAGCATGCCCCCGCCGAGCTGGCCCTGCCCGACGACCCGCTGATCCCCCGCGGCGACCCGGAGCTCGTCACCGACACTCCCGTCCTCGCGGAGCTGATCGCCCACCTCCGTTCCGCCGGGGCGTTCGCCTACGACAGCGAGTTCATCGGCGAGGAGAGCTACGTCCCGCGGATCTGCCTGATCCAGGTTGCCACCGCGCAGCGCGTCGCCCTGATCGACCCGCTGGGCGGGCTCGACTTGAAGCCGTTCTGGGAACTGCTGGCCGATCCTGCCGTGGAGAAGATCGTCCACGCGGGGCAGCAGGACTTCGAGCCGGTGGTGCGCTTCCTGGGGCGCGGGCCGGCGAACATCTTCGACGTCCAGCTCGGCTCCGCCTTCCTGGGCAAGCCGTATCCGATCGCGCTCTGGAAGCTGGTGCAGGAGTACGTCGGGCTGGAGATCGGCAAGGCCCCGAAGTTCTCGCAGTGGGACCGCCGCCCGCTCACGCCCGTGCAGTTGAAGTATGCCGCGAACGACGTGCGGTTCCTCGTCTCGCTCCGCGCGAAGCTCGGCGAGCGGCTGGAGGCCGCGGGCAACGCCGCCGCCGCCAAGGCCGACTGCGAGGCCATGGCCGACGCCTCGCTCTACCGCTTCGACCTCGACCAGCAGAGCCTGCGCCTGCGCGGGTCGGAGCGGCTGAAGCGGCGCGAGCTGGCGCTGCTCCGCTCGTTTCTGGTCCTGCGCGACCAGATGGCCCGCAAGCTCGACGTCCCCCCGCGAACCTTCCTCAAGGACGCCGTGCTGCTCGACCTCGTGAAGAACCCCATCACGCGCGTGGAGGATCTGCAGCGCGTCTGGGGCCTGCCCCGCCCCGTCGAGATGGCCCACGGGCAGACGATCCTCGACCTGACGCGGGCCGCCCAGACGATTCCCCCCGAGGAGCTGCCCGAGTCGCTGCGCGACGAGTTGAGCCACGGCGAGCACATGGCCCTCGACGAGGTCTGGACGCGGATGCAGCAGCTCTGCGTCGAGCGGCAGATCGACCCCGCGGTGGTCACCAGCAAGTCGGAGCTCTCCCGGCTGATCCGTCGGCTCGCCCGCAACAAGGGCCCGGCCGACTCGCGACTGACGAAGGGCTGGCGTCAGGAGATGCTCGGCGAGGTGATCGCCAAGGCGCTGGTTGATTTGGCAGAGCGGCGCAAGGCCCGCGGCCCGCGTCGAGGCCATGACCGCAAGCCGGAAGCGAAGTTGGGGCAAACGAAGGGAAGCGACGCGACCCCGGAGGGGATGCTCTTCGACGTCGCGCCGGAGAAGTCCGCCAGTTCAAACCCCACTGGCGATGCGAACGCGGATCCCGACGACGACGATGATGAGGGTTGATCCCTCAAGGATGACTGGATCACGCGGTGATCAAAGGGATTTATCCTGCTCCGTCGCAAACCTCCCGAATAAATAACAGACCAGGATGTTGTGGACCACCGCGAGCATGCGCATCTGGCGGTTGCGGGAGTGATAGCCCTCGCCGCTAAGCTCTTCCCCTTGGTTCCGCTTGATCATCGACATCACCGTCTCGACCTGCCAACGCTGCGTGTAGCCGCTGCGTTTCCGCTTCCGCTTGGTCCGCAGCAGGTGGTGCATCACCGCCCGCCAGCGGCCGCTTGGGGGCCCGCCGTCCTTGCGTGGCCGGCCATGCTTGGCGGGGATGACGCTGCGGATGCCGTGCTCCTCGCGCAGGTACTTGTGGTTGGGCTCCGAGTCGTAGCCCGCGTCGGCGAGGAGTGTTTGGATCGTCACTCCGGATGGCAGCCCGCTGAGCAGGCCCTGCAGGTCGTTGATGTCCGGCTTGGGCCCCGCGCCCACCAGCACCGAGAGGATCATGTGGTTGTCGCAGTCCACCAGCACCGAGAGCTTGGGGAAGCGCGTGTAGGAA
>JAPLMQ010000265.1 GCA_026386955.1 Planctomycetota bacterium | reverse complement strand
GCCATGGCTGGGCTCCGATGCAAGGGGTGAGGTTGTGCCGGCGAACTCGCTCTACGAGCCACACCCTACCCTCGCGGGAATCGGGGCGCAAGGCCTAACATGCGCCGTACATGCCGGGAAGCGGCAAATGCGCCGGCCCTGCTTGGTCCGCAGACGCACCGTCGCAAACGTTGACTCGATCGGGTTGGTCGTCCGCACGTGCTTCCAGTGCTGGGCCGGGAAGCCGTAGTAGGCCAGCAATGGCGCGTGGTCTTTCTCCAGGCACGCCGTCGCGTCGGGGTACTTGGCCTCGAAGGTCTTGATGAACAGGTCGAAGGCCTTGTCCGCCGTCTCACGCGTGGGCGACCTCCAGACCTCCTTGAGCATGTCCTTGGCCTGGCCGTGCAGGCTCCTGGGCATCTTGTTGAGCACGTTGACGGTCTTGTGGACCCAGCAGCGCTGCTGGAGCGTTTCGGGCCAGGCCTGGTTCACCGCCGCCCAGAAGCCCAGGGCCCCATCGCCGATGGCCAGACGCGGCGCGTGCCTGAGCCCGCGTGCCTTGAGGCCCTCGATGAGTTCCTCCCACGAGGCGGCGGACTCACGATAGCCGTCGACCACCGCGAGCAGCTCCTTCGTGCCGTCGGGCAAGGCGCCCATCAAGACCAGGATGCATTGCCGCTTCTTGTCGGCGTCCTCGAGCCTGACGTTGAAGTAAATCCCGTCCGCCCAGACGTAGACGTAATGCTTGCCCTCCAGCGAGCGGTTGCACCAGGCGCGGTGCTCCTCTTCCCAGACGGACTTGAGGCGGACGACGTTGGTCGGCGAGAGGCCCGGGGCATCGGAGCCCAGCAACGCCGTCAAGGCCGGCGCCATGTCCCCGGTGGAGATGCCCTTGAGGTAGAGCCAGGGGACAAGCTCCGCGACCTCGCGTGCCCGGCGGAGATAAGGCGGGAGAATCCTCGAGGTGAACGCCTCGCGCTCGCCCGCGGGCCGATGGTCCCGCACGCGTGGCTGCTCGACGCCCACGTCGCCCAGTTGCGTTTGGATGCTGCGTGCCGGCAGGTGGCCGTTGCGGACCACCAACTGCCGGCCGCGCTGGTCGCGGAGGTGTCGACGAAGTTCCAGGAACTCCTGGACCTCGTCCTCGATGGCCTGGGCCAGGATCTGCCCGACGCCGCGTTTGAGGATCTGGGCCAGCAGGCTCTGCGGCGAGTCGGCCAGCTCGGGGAGTGGAAAGGCCAGGGGCGAAACGATACTCTTCTTCATGGTGGCGTGCTCCGGCCCACATGGGCCTTTGGGGGGGTTAGATACCCCAAGGTACGCCGCCTTTTTCATTTGCTCACACACAACTTTGGGTTATAGCTCTGCCCCCATTTTCATCGTCTGTTGGTGGCCCAGCAGGGCCGTGATTGGCTGATAGGAAATTTGAATTCGCGCGGGGGCGTCGGCACGATCTGGGGGTGGGGGGTAAGTTTTGTGAAGATGGCCTGATCGGCAACGCGCAGAAAACGAAGATAAGGAGACACCCATGACGCCATCACCCGCACCCAAGGTGGCCGACACGCTACGAACGATCCCGCTCACGCAGGCTGGGCTGTCCGGCGAAATCGGCCGACGGATCGCCGACCTCATTCGCGTAAACTACCTGGCGCTGGACCTCGGGAAGGACTTCGTCGAGGCGTTCCGGTCGCGGCCGTTCACCGAGGGCCAACACTACATCGGCGTCGGGAAAGTGATCGATGCGGGAAGCCAGTTCGCCGCCTACACGGGTGACCCGGCCGTGCGGGAGCGCAACGCCCACCTGATCGCGGATGTGTGGCAGACGCGCGACGCCGACGGCTACATCGGTACGTTCAAGCCGGAGCCAGGCGCGCGCCAGAACCACCACAACTGGGTCCTGCACGACCAGGAGTACCTGCTGCTGGGCCTGGCGCGGAATTGGCTGGTCACCGGCGACACCGCCTCGCTCCAGCATGCCCGGGACCTCGGCGACTACGTCATCGCCACCTTCTCCCGTGACCCGCAGCCCGAAGAGATTTGCACGGCGGGCCTGCCGGAGGCGTTCCTGGTTCTGTACGGATGCACCGGCGAGGAGCGGTACCTGAAGTTTGCCGCCGAGGTCCGGCACGGCAACGGTTCCTCCGAGATCCAGTGCGCCTCCCTGCGCGATTGGCGACAGACCTTTGACACCCGGCCGGCGCACGTCTACGTGATGCTCGCCCGTTGCTACGCGCAGACGGAACTCTACCGGTACGACGGCGATGCCGCGCTGCTGGAGATGTCCCGGTACATGCGGCACGAGTTGCTGCGGGCGGGCGGCGGCCTGAACGTCGTCGGCTCCGCGTCGGACGGCGAGTCCTTCTCCTACACCCAGAATGGCGCGGACGTGATCGGGGAAACCTGCGTGACGGCCTACCTGGTGCGCTGGATCAACAGCCTGATGCGCCTGGCGGGCGACCTGCGCTACGGCGACATCATGGAGCGCGCGATCTACAACGCCCTCTTTGCCGCGCAGGATCCCGCTGGGCGGCGGATCCGGCACTTTACGCCCTTCACCGGCCCGCGCGGCTACTTCGACCAGGACGGGTTCTGCTGCCCCGGCAACTTCCGCCGGATCATGGCGGAGATCCCGCAGACGGTCTATTACCGCTTCGGCCGGGACGGCATCGCAGTGAACCTGTTCACGACCTCGACCGCCACAGTGGCGCTCGAGTCCGGCGCGACCGTGACCGTGGCGCAGGAGACGGACTACCCCAGTTCCGGGCGCGTGGAGCTGCGCGTGACGCCGGCGGCCGCCTCGGCGTTTGTCCTGCGTTTTCGCATTCCCCGCTGGTGCCGCTGCGCAACGGTGCACGTCAACGGTGAGGACCCCGCCGCCGTACCGGCCGGCGCGGGCATGCACGAGATCCGCCGCACCTGGACGGCGGGCGACACTGTGACCCTGGACATGCCCATGCCGTGGCGCCTGATCAGGGGCCACCAGATGCAGGAGGGGAAGGTGGCCCTGCTGCGCGGCCCGGTGGTCTATTGCCTGGGCACGGCGCAGAACGAGGAGCTGCTGAAGAAGTACCCGAACTTCCAGGGCGTTGTGGTCGACCCCGCCTCGCTGGGCAAGCCCGAGGCGGATGCGTCGGTCCGGCCGGACGGCCGGAAGGTGACAGCCGGTGCCAGGGTGGAGGCGCCGGGCGTATGGAGCCAGGGCGCCCCGCGCGAGACCGTGACGTTCACGGAGTTCGTCGATCCCACGGGAATCGCGACCTACTTTCATGTTCTCGATGCCGGCGCGGCCGAAGAGGACGAGCTGGTGTCGGACTGCTTCGCGGGCTAACGCGAGGCCGGGATGCGTAGGGACACACTCTGCTTCTCACGCTCTTTGTCTAACCGCCCGCGGTTCATTGTTCATCTTGACCCCTCCCGTCCTGTCCAAATACTCGAACGGGGCTGCAAGATCGTTTTATCACAACCGCGCGACGGGGAGCTTGTGACAAGGGGCTCTGCCAATGGCCGGGGTCCACCGTTGTGAAGAATGCAGCACCCAAGACGACCACCAATGTCTGCGCCAAACTGTGATGAAATCCTATGTTTCCGGCCCAATCGGTGTGTTTTGGGCAGGCCACGCCGACCCCGGAGGTCGTCAACCCGCGTTTTTGGCCCCGGAATGATGGTTGAGCAAACTTGAAGCGCGGCCCTGAAACGAAAACAGGCCAGCCACAAATGGCTGGCCTGTTTCATTTTAAGTAGCGGGGGCAGGATTCGAACCTGCGACCTCCGGGTTATGAGGGCTCCATCGCAAACCTCGCCTTTTGGCGCGTGCCAGGTGTTGATTTCATGCCTGTTTGACTTTCCATACATGCGGTGAGGTCTCAGGGAGGCTTCTCGGGCTTTTTCCGGCGAGATCGACGGAGAGACGTGCGGTGGCCGGGGACACCAATTCCAAACAGGATTAAACTGACCGAGCATGGACACGAGCCGCTCTGATGGCATGGTGCATCGAAACGCAATTGGAAGGGTCAGCATTTGAGTCGGACGCAAACCCCATTTGAGCGCCTCTGCAAACGCTTCGAGATCGCTGTCGGCAACTTCGGGCGGTCCTGCATCGACATGAGGGCCAACGAGAAGGCGTTTCAGGCATGGTACGCCGCCTGCGTCATCCAAGAGTTTGGCCTCAGGCGGGTCTACAGGGAGGTCCACCTCGCCAAGCCGGACTTGTTCGAGTTTGCACCTGCCTGCTCTTTCACCGCTCCACATAAGACCGGCAACGAGCTTTTCCCTGATCTGTCCGTGTCGTGGGAGGATGTGGATGCCCGCAGTTCCAACACCCGGCGAAGTGAACTGAAGCATGCCGGTGCCATGCTCATGCAGTTTGGCATCCTGTCCGAACTCAAGGTCACTGGCAGCACCGGTGTCGCTACCCTACCCCAGCAGATTGAGCGTGACCTCTCCAAGCTGGCCGTTTTCGCCGCCGCCCATAAAGCAGCCGAGCCTGCTCTAGAGGCACCACGGAAACGGGAACTGGCAACCTACCTCGTCGTGCTGGACAACTTCTGTGGCAAAGACGCCGTAGCCAAGCCCAGATTCGGGGACGACAACATGGATCGGCTTCTCACCGAGGTCGCGTCAGAGTGGCCGGCAGGCGTCACGACTCCGGTCGTGTTGCTGCATTGTCCCGCGGGGCCGGCTTCGGTCACCAGGGTCTACCGCGACCTGAAACCGACCGAATCAAGCCTTTGAGCGATCGCGGCGGCGTGGCCGTCGGGTGTCTCACCGCGTTGTAGAATCGAGTGGCGGAATTGGCGGCGTTCGCTTCATGCTCAAACATACCTTCTGCCATCTACCCGGTGTCGGCCCGCGATCCGAGCAACGGCTCTGGGCCGCGGGTGTGCATACATGGGACGCCTTGACCGATGACGCCGGGCTCGGCCTGCCCGCACGCCGGCGGGACGCACTCCGGCAGAATCTGGACGATTCGATCCGGCACTTGGACGACGGGAACGCACGCTTCTTCGGCGAGTCGTTGTCCTCCGATCAGGCCTGGCGTCTGTTCCCCGAGTTTTGCCGCCAGACCGCGTACCTAGACATCGAGACCACCGGGCTCGGCGGCCCCGGCGATCACATCACCACGATCGCCCTCTACGACGGTGCCAACGTCCGGCACTACATCCACGGCCAGAACCTCGACGACTTTGCCGGCGACATCGCGGCATACAAGGTCCTCGTCACCTACAACGGCAAGTGCTTTGACGTGCCGTTCATCCGCCAGAGCCTTGGCCTGCGGCTCGACCAGGCCCACATCGATCTCCGCTTCGTGCTCAAGAGTCTTGGACACGGCGGTGGACTCAAGGCCTGCGAGCGGAAGCTGGGGCTGGAGCGAGGTGACCTGGAGGATGTGGACGGCTACTTCGCGGTGCTGCTGTGGCACGAGTACCGGCGTCGAGGCGACGCCAAGGCCCTGGACACGCTGCTGGCCTACAACATCCAGGACGTGCTCAACCTCGAAACGCTGATGGTCACGGCCTACAACGCCAAGCTCCAGGAGACGCCGTTCCGTGACCGGGTGCTGCCCCAGCCGCAGCCGGCCCGCAATCCCTTCCACGCCGATCGGGCCACGGTGCAGCGACTGAAGCGGGCGATGGGATTTGCGGTTGGGGCCTGAGTGAGCGGGGTCGTTGCCCATCTTGTGCGTTATGTGTGCCCCACAAACACCTTGAACCGTGCCTCCAGCGGCGAGTGGTCGCTCAGCTTCGACTCCCGCCACTGATGCAGATAATGGCATCGCACCGGCACCAGCGTAGAGGCCAGAGCCGAAGCCGGGTTCGTGGCGGCACCGCCCGCCTGTCCTCGCGCGGGCAAGCCCAGCTACGACAAGGCCAGCACCGCGACGGCCAGCGCGATCAACACCCTCAGGTCAGCCCAACGCCTCATGCGAAACTCCCGCTTGCGAATTCAAGCCAGCCCGGGCGCACACAAACAACATAGCCTCAATCCAGCGCCTATTGGACCGCAAACCGGCCCACCCCGCTCGCTGGACACGCCCCCGCCCGCGACGCACACTTTCCGCATGTCCATCTTCGAACACCTGCGCGTCCCACCTTCCCTCCCCGAACCCCTTGCCGCGAAGCTCGCCGAGGCGATCCGCCTGGCACTCGCTGGCGATCCGGCCCGCGCCCACGCGGCGCTGACGGACCATTTCCGCGCCACGCGGGAGAAGGAGTGGCCATGGGTCGTCGAGCGAGCGAAGCAGCCGCGCGGGCGCGTCACCACCGGCTCGCGCCCGCGCACCCGCCGGCAGCGCCTCACGCACACCTTGGACCCCACAGACCTCGACTGGCGCGACCTCATCAACGACCTCGACGCGCTTGTCCTCCGCCCGGGCAAGCCGCGGCGGGACCGGTTCGTGGCCCGCCTCGGCGAGCTGATCGCCCGCCGCGAGGAGTTCTCGCGCACCGGGCCTTACCCGCTGCTAACGATGCTCGGGGCCGAGGGGCAGTTCGACCTCTTCTATCGCGGCTACCTCGCCCTGATCCGTACCGGCGACCTCGCGCCGGAGATGGCCGAGGCGATGCTGACCTTCCTCTTCGACCTGGGCAAGGAGATGCGCCGCGTCACCGAGCGGTACATGGTCCACAACATCTTCACCGCGGGCGTCTGCGGGCTCTTCCGCATCGCGCGGTCGATCCCCGAACTCCGCGACGCCGAGGCGTGGGACCGCCACGCCCTCGTCCACCTCGACACCGACCTCGACCGCTCCTTCTTCCCCGACGGCGGCCACGCCGAGCGCAACTGGGGCTACAGCTCCTACACGCTCGGCCGGCTCGTCGACATCCGCCGGTTCGCCCTCGACCGCGGCGGGCTGGGGCCCTACACCGAGCACTTCGAGACCCGCCTGCGCGACGCCTACCGCTTCGTCGCCACGACGCTGGGCCCGGGCGACCTCGCCCCCGGCTTCGGCGACGAGGGGCTGATGGGCCTCGGCGAGGTGCTCGACAAGGCCCTGGCCTCGGGCCTCTTCCCGCCCGGCACGAAACGCGACCTGGGCGTCGACCGCACGCGCTCGCACTTCCTCCCGGCCTCGGGCGTGGCGATCTTCCGCAACGGGGACGAGCCCGGCTCCGTCTTCGGCGACGTCACCTTCGGCGACTTCGCCGGGTGGCACTCGCACATGGACGCGCTCTCGATGGACCTGCGCGCGATGGGCGAGATCCTCATCCAGGACGTCCCGCGATTCGGGCCTTACCACCACCCGATGGACATCCTCTGGCGCGGGGCCGAGGCCCACAACCAGTTGCTCGTCGACGGCTTCTTCTACGACTCGCGCCCGATCGTCTGCCAGGACCTGCAGTGGCATTCGGACGATCGCGTCGACTACTTCTCCGCGACGCACGCGGCCTATCGCGTCGTCGCGCCGCAGGAGGGCTGGCGGACGTATCACGCCGGGGCCGACCTGGTCGTCCGCCGGACAATCGTCTTCGTGAAGGACCCGGGCTACATGCTGGTGCTCGACTCGGTGCACGACGAGAATACCGGGCGGTTCAACCGCTCGACGAGCGGATGGTGGCATTCGCCGCAGCCGTTCCGCGTGCTCGGGCCCGGGCGGCTGCGCACCGAGGGGAAGGCGGGCGGCGCCTCCTGCCTGCTGGCCTTCGCCCGCCCGGAGACGATCCGGCGCATCGAGGTGGGCGACGACTTCACGCGCGAGGAGTCGGCGGGCGAGATCCACGGCGACTTGAGCTGGCATCACGCGCGGGTCAACACCTGGCGCACGCTCCCTTACGACGGCTCGCTGGGATTCGCAGCCGTGCTCTTCCCGTTTCGCGGGCGACGGACGCCGAGCGTCGAGATCATCCCGGTGAAGATCGCCGGCGGGGAGGCGTTCCGCGTCGAGGCGCTGGAGTTCCGCACGCCCGCGGGGCGCGACCTGTTTGCGCTCAATCCCGAACGGCGCGCAGGCGTGAGCTTCCGCGGGAAGCCGGTGACGCGGGCGCGGATCCTGCTCGGGGGAAAACGCGGCGAAGTCGTGGTGGAGTGAGGCGATGCGAGCCCCGAGAGCGCGTGCTCACTGCGCCGGGAAGATGACCTTCCCGAGCTTCTCGATCCGCTCGACTTCGTCGGCGCGGACCGCAGCGACCGGGGCCTTGTTGCGGATGATCACCAGGAAGCCGCCGTTCTGCTCGGCGGTGTCGTCGCCGTGGAGCACCCGGCCATCCTGCATGAAGACGGCGATCGGCAGATCCTCCTCGCGCACGGTCTCCGCGGGCTTGGTCGCGGGCGTCTCGGCCACGGCGGGCTTGTCCTTGGGGCGGGTGGCGCCCGGGCGAACCACAGGCGGACGGGCGGGCTTGGGCGGCGGGGTCGTGGGGCGAGGGGCGGGTGGAGCAACTGTGGCCGGCGGCTTGACGACGGGGGGAGTGGTTGGCGCGACGGGGGCCACGGCGGTGGGCGGAACCGCGGGCGTTGGGGTCGGAGTCGGTGTTGGTGTCAGCCCAGGCGTCGGCGTGACCGCCGGCGCGGGTGGCGCCGCGGTCACCGCTTTGGGCGGGGTGGGTGTTGGAGTTGGCGCGGGCGTTGGCGTCACAGGCTTGGGCGGCTGTGCGGCCGCGGAGTCGGGCATCGTCGCGGCTTTCGGCGGTTTCTCGGCCTGTCGACGGGCCTCGGCCGCGGCCTCGGCATCCTGCCTCGCTTGTTCCTCGGCCTCGCGGATGGTCGCCTGTTTTTCCCGGTCCGCACGGCGCGTCGCCCGCAGGTCGAACGCCAGCCAGAACATCGCGCCCGAGCCGGGGTGAGTAGCGCAGGGGAATTTCACCCCCACGCCCTCTCAGAACCGGACGTGAGCCTCTCGACTCATCCGGCTCCCATCGCCCACTCGCCACGACTCACGCCGTGACGGTTGGTCTTTTCCCATCGGCTCCTCCGCCGAAGCGTTGGCCTCTGGTCGAAGACGGGCGACACGTCCCCTTGGCTCCAGGCCCGTTACAGGCCCTTCAACGCTACTACGGGTCGTTCCGTCCCTGTGCCGTGCGTCGGTATTCTGGCTCTCGCGGGGTCTCCACTTGAGCTTCTCCCTTGGCATCACGACGACAGGTTCAAAGGTTCCGTGTTCAAGCCCGATCCGCGCTCGCGCCGCTTCTAAGCCGGACGCCACACCGGTTGCCTTCAGGTCTAGGCCGGTGCTGCTCCCTGAGGGGAAATCGACCCCAGGTTTCGACGTCGATTTTAACTTTTCGACTCCTCTTCAGCGGTTCACTTTCGTTCGCCTTCGCGGACCTCATCTGACTCGGTCTTTGCCGGGCCTCTTAACTTGACGTTCACCACCTCGGCTCTTAACCGACGCAGCTCAAGCTGATTTGCAGTCTGCCCCTGACGGCCGACTGCGAGGGACCTACCCTCATCTCGAACACAGCTTTTCCTTTCACACGATTTCCCAGTTGGACTTTCGCTGACGAACGCAGTCAGCGATTTTGCATAGCATAAACCATCGAACCCGGTCCGTCGTGAGTTTTGCGTCGCTCGGGCCGACATGGTGACCCACCCAGCAGTCAAGTTGGCGTGTTTTGTCGGCAGTCGAGGGCGTTGCGGCGTGACCTGGAAAGACCGATCGCGCGGCCCGGCGTCGAGTTCAATGTTTTTCACGCCTGTCGCGGTCATGCTGGGGTCGGGATCAGCAGACGCAGCCGCTCGATCCGCCGGAGGATCGCCCGGAACAGTTGCCGGGGCACGGCGACCTCCGCCAATTGGAACACCACCTGCCGAGCGTGATGCACGACTTTGCATCCGATCTTGATCAGCTTGTCCCGCAACGTGGTCAGCGTCCAATGCTTCACGGCTTTGGGCATCGCTAGCCGCCGCAGGAAGTTGCCCAGGTTGTACGCCAGGGCGAAGAGTTGCAGCCGCACCTGATTGTCCGCGAAGTCGTGGCCCGCCAGACGGCCGTAGATCGACTGCCGCAGTAACGTCTTCAGCGAGTGTCGGATGTTGGTCCCCGTCACGCTCGACGGGCGCACGCGCTGGCGAGTCGCCTACCCCAGCGCGATCGGTCCGTCGTGGCGAGGCGAAAACCGCGTCCAGATTTCCCATATCCCCAACCGCGTAAGCGGGCCAAGGGAAAATCATTCGCTCGCGGGCAACAAATCGATGGAACTCGATGGGAATTCGCACCCGGGGGGTTATTGGTTAAGGTTGGCCTGCGACGTTCGTGGGCCATAAGTCCAACCGGGAAATCCCGGGTGAAACACTCGCGACCCTTTGTCAGAGGAAAGTGATGGCTTCCAGCGACCGACCGTACGACCACATGATCTGGCAGGGCGAACACGACCGCCTTGTGCTTTCGCCGCGCTTGGGCGGGAGGGTCATCGCCTGGCAGCACCGCGGCCGCGAGATGGTCTTCGCGCCACTGCTCCTGGAGGGCGGCCTGCTCCGCACGCTTTTCGCGGAAGAACAGTATCCGGGGTCGAGCTTTGCGACGCCGCACCGCGTGCTTTCTCACACGCGTGACGGGCAAGGCTTCCGGGCGCATCTCAGGCACTACTGGAACACGCCCAACTGGTTCATGCGCGCCGCCGGCTGGCCCGAGAAAGCTAATGAGCTGCACATCGACGGCCTCGTCCTCGACAAGGTCGTCTGCTTCGACCCCTCCAAGAGCTGCCTCGTCTGCGACATGACGATCACCAACGTCAGCGGTCAGACACGCTACTTCACGCCGTGGATGCACTCGTCCTTCGCCGACTGGCCCGATCGGTGCTGGGTGGTGGTCAACGGCAAGAAAGAGCCGTACCAGAGCCGCGACATCTACTGGGGCGACCACCTCGCGACCCCCGGGAGCGAGATGCGGCTTGTGCACGCCTCGGCCGATGGCAAGCTCTTCTCTGTGCTTGGGGGTTCCACCGAACACCTCAAGGGCATGAGCGCGCTGCTGCCGGTGCCGGGCGAGTTTCACCAGTCGCCGACCGAACTGCGGCACACGACGATCGAGCTGTCGCCGGACCAGCGGTGGCGAAGCATCTTCTTCCTGGCGTTGACCGACGATTGGCGGCGGTGGGCCCAGGCGTCGCCGGTGGAACCGCGGAGCACGGTTGAGCCGGCGGGGGAGGTCGAGGGCGGGGCGTGCTCGCAGTCGATGCTCGACCAGTGGATGCTCCCGGGGGCTGCCGAGCGTGAGTCGGGGCTGATGGTGCTGTCGTTTCTCGACAAGCCGCCGTTCTCTTCGGCCTCGCGCTACGCGGCTAGCCACAGCTTCGCCGGCTTCCACCCCCTGGGCAGTTCCGCCGTGGCGCACGTCATGCTCTATTCGGATCGGGACCTGGGCCAGGTGACTGCCCAGGTCGAAGGCGACCAAGCCTGGCAACTCAAGCTCGGAGATGGCGCGGCGGCCAAGTGCGTGTCGGCGAGCCTCCGTCGGAATGACTTTGTGCGTCTCTCGCTCACCGCCCCCGCCGACCTGCATGGGAAAGACGCGGTCCGCGTCGGCGTCGAAACGTCCAGCCGCCGCATCGAGCTCCGCATCGCCCCGGAAGCCCGCGTCGAGCCTCGCTACCCCTACCAGGTTCGCCAGGCGCCCGCATACCTCACCGAACGCCACCGCGACCGACTCGGTCCATTCGCGGACGGCACACCTACACGAGAGGAGTTTCTTGCCTGGCAGCAGCGGATGCGCCGCCGTCTGGTGCTGTGGCTGGAGGCCAACGCGGCGGGCCCCTGCGACCCCGAGCCACGCCTTGTCGAACGGCAGGAAGGCCCGACGTGCGTGCGTGAGAAATGGCTCATCCAGACCGAATCGGGCATCTGGGTGCCGGGCTTTCTCATCCGCCCGCACGGCATGACCGGCCGGCGGCCGCTGATCTACCACCTCCACGGCAGCGGCCCCGGCAAGGACGGCTACGCCGGCGACGAGATGCCATCGCCGGTCCGCGCGCAGCTCCACCACGAACTCGAGTACATGCCTTACGCAATCGCAACCGGTTTGAACTGCAGCGTCTATGTGCCCGACGGCCGCGGCCAGGGCGAGATGGGCGAGACCAACCCCGCGATATGGTCCGCCCGCGCCGAGTCGTTGGGCATCGCCAATGAGGGTCTGCGCGTCATCGACCAGATCCGTGCGCTTGACTGGCTCATCCAGCGGGCCGACGTCGATCCGGCGAAGGTCGGCTCGGGAGGCTGCTCCGGCGGGGGCGGCATGACTTATTTCTTTGCGATGGCCGACGAACGTGTCGCGGCGTCGATCGTCTCGAGTACTGCGGCCGCCCGCCCGCTGGCGCCGCGGCAGCCAGGCTATTTCCACCGCATGTTCGGCGATCGCGTCACCGACGCGAGGCCGACCTGCCCCATTAGCGGCGCACCCGCTGGCATGCTCATCGCGCCGCGGATGATGTGGATCATCGACGGCCTTGACGACCTGGGCATCGAACGCGAACAGCGACACGCGTGGCGGAAGGAGATGCAGGCCGGCCGCGACCAGATCCGCCGGGCCTACGAGCTGTTGGGCGCGGGCGACCGCTACCGCGACGACTGGCTCACCGGCGGCCACTGCGCCGGCATGCTCAACTTGAACGTGGTCGCGTATTTCCGGAAGTGGCTTGAGGGATGAGCCTGGAACCCTCACGCTGGGGCGAGGGGCGTGGGCAAGAAAGATGGCGTACAGGACGATTGAGCAAATCCTCCGCGGTCGTGGGATCACAGACTAACGACGATCAATCCGACCGATTTGGAGCCGCAAAAAGGAGTTGTGCGCTCCGGGGTCAATCGTTAAGTTAATCAGTGCGTGCAGGACGCATCCGGTCCGCGGAAAGGGCTGAGCCCACCTGTGTCGGCAAAACCAATCGTTGCTTCGGACGAACCTTCTTTCTGCCTGTCACGCGGACACCAGGCCCCACGGAACTTTCTTCATAGAGGTTCCACGAAAGGAGGCCGTCATGTCCGCTCAGCCCCCGCGCCCTTACGTTCCCGACCGCACTCTCCCGGCCGGCCCCAACCTCGAACAGCTCAAGAAGCAGGCGAAGGATTTGCTCGAGGTGACGCACTTCCCGAAATCCGATCCAGGTGATGTGAGATAATTCCTCGCCGATGTTCGCGGCCGCCAGCCAGCGTAGCGCATCGACGACGCTGGTGCGGCCGGGGTCGGCCTCCTGACGCTTGACCGCTTCGAGCTTCACTTGGCGGACCAAGTTGTAGGCCAGGGCGATGACCCAGAGTTCCTTGGTCACCCCTGCGACGCTTTTGCAGTGCAGCACCAGCAGACGAGCCTTGTAAGTTCTCATGCCTATGGCCTTATGTAGAACCATGATCCGCCGTGCCGTTCCGCCACTTCTGTTGGCCATCGCTGTCGCCACAAGTGTCCGTTGCACGCGAGCGCCAGGTCTTGCGCTCGCACCACGGGCCACACCCCCGCAGGGCTCGCTTTTCAGCGTTCGTGACTCGTGTGGCAACTGGTGGACGTTGGCGCCGGCAAACAACGGAGCCCGGCGCCCGCTGGTGCTGCCCGCCCAAGCCCCGGGCGCGTGGATCACGCCGGGCATCGCGGGCGTCAGCGACAGCGATTGGCGTGGCCCGATCGCGGAGGCTGACGGTTTCATCTGGCTCGTTGGATCGCGGACGATCCGTTTTGACCCGCGCAAACCCGACGCCGGCGCGAAGCCCGCCCAAGCGCCGGTGATCCGGCCCGACCCACGCTGGCGGGTCGCGACACGCATGCCCGCGAGCAACCACGACATCACCGCCGGGGTTCTGAACGGCAAGCTCTACGTCGCCGGGGGGCTCACCGCGGACTTCGGCTTTCCGGTACGCCCGCGGTCGTTCGATGAAGTCTGGGAACTCGACCCGTCGCAGTGGACCTGGCGGGTGGCCGCGAAGCTCAGCCGTAACCGCGTCTACTGCGCGACCGCCGTGATCGACGGCGCCGTGTGGGTCATCGGGGGCGACATCTTCGAGCCGGGCGGCAAGCGCGTCGCGGTGACGACCGTCGAACGCGTCGATCCGCGCACCGGCGCGGTGACGCCGGGCGTCTCGACGTCGATCGCCCGGCCGATGCCGATCGCGCTCGTCGCCGGAGGAAGGCTTTACGTCATCGGGAACGCGCGCGATGAATACGACAAACCCGGGAAGATCGAGAGCATCGGCCCTGGCGAGTCAGCGTGGCGGCCGGAACCCGACGGTCCCACTGGCATGAGCGCGCTCGCCGGCGCAGCGCTCGACGACAGGCTTTACGTTGTCGTTCCCGAGAAAGGCCTGGCGGTTTACGACACGAAGCGCCGGGTGTGGCAACTCGTGCATCCGCCGTCGATCCCGCGCTCATGCCAGATGACGGCATACCGTGGTGAGATCTGGATGATGGGTGGCGTGGATAACTCCAACCCCAGACAGACGCTGATCTTCGATCCTCGTTCGGGAACCTTTCGCGACGGCCCGCCCTTGCCCGTCGCGATCGCGTGGGGCGCCGCTGCGGAGGTTGACGGCAGGCTGATCGTCACCGGGGGCGCGGGCCAGCGCAGCACGACCGATCCAACGTATGTTTACAGCGATCGCACGCTTGTCCTTCAGGATTGACAGGGATTTCCGTCCCGACCCCGGGTCCGACGCGTCGAGTCGGGAGATTGGTATCCTCTTCACGCATGGACGGGCGTTGCTCTGTGATCATGTGTCCGCCGGCAAACGCTTCTCGGGATCCGGCGGTCGTTCGCCAGGAACATCGAAGTCCGCAACTGTGCGTTCAGCTGGTGCGCCGGCGATGCGATGAAACTGAGCGATCGTGCCGAGCAGTGCGTCCTGGCGGAATGCCGGATCGAGTCTCACGACGGCGGCCAGCCGTCTTTTCAACCTCTCACATCGGCGGACGGCGTCGGCTCTGAGATCCGGTTCGCCCGCATGCTGAAGGAGGCATCTCGTGATCGAGTTCAAATGTGCCTGCGGGCAGAAATACCGCTTGCCGCCCACTTACGGGGGGAAGGCGATTCGATGTAAGAAGTGCGGAGCGGTGGCACGGGTGCCCAAGGCACCCGCTGATGGCGATTCGCCGCTGTCGGCTCTGGCGGCGCTACAAGCCGCCTCTTCCCCGGAACCTTCGGCACCCACGATTTCCTCAGCACGACCGAATTCCCCGGCCGGTCCACGAAAACCAATGAAGCCAACCCCTGGTTCGGCGGTGCTGACCCCAGTCCCGACCGCGCGGCGGGCAGGCGCCAAGGCCAAGGCGGGCTCGCAACGGGTGTTGGGGTTGATCATCGCTGGGTCCGTGGTCATTCTGATGGCTGCGAGCGGGTTGGGTTATTGGCTCCTGGGATCGCCGTCATCGAATCCGAAGCAGGTGGCCGTCAAGGCCACACCACCGCTGGCCGTTGCGGAAGCGTCCGCAGCCGTCGTGCAGGCCAAGGCAACCCCGCCGCTCGAACCACCCAAGCCCAAGGAAGCCTCTGCCGGCATCGGTAAGAGCGAAGTTCCCGCAGCGGTGGCACCTGCCGCGGCGACCATGGCGGCCGAACCGACCAAACTCGCGGCTGCCTCCCCCGACCGCAGCGCCAGCCCGAGTGAACCCAGCATGAAGGTCGCATCGAATACCTCTGCACCGGCCGTCTTGTTTGTTGCTCAACCGGGTGACGACAAGGCGCCGGGCACGGAACAACAGCCGCTGGCCACGCTGGCCGCGGCGCGCGACGCGGTTCGCCGCTTGCGGAAGCAGGGCGCGAGTGGCCCGATCGATGTAGTGATCAAGCCCGGCACGTATTACATGCCCGAGCCGTTGGCGCTGGGACCGGAGGATTCGGGCACGGCGAGTGGTCCGACGACCTATCGCGCTGCCGCGGAAGGGCGCGTGGTGCTCAGCGGCGGCGTGCCGATCACCGGCTGGAAGAAACGCGATGGCAATCTATGGGCGGCACCCGTTCCCGCCGACCTGGACTTCCGCCTCCTGCGCGTCGGCGAGCGCTGGGCGACCCGGGCGCGGCATCCCAACTTCGACCCCAAGAACCCGCTCGCCGGCGGCTGGCACTTCGCCGACGCCGTCACGCCCGCGCCAGCGATGGGTCAGCCGACCACCTTCATGAAGTTCCGCGGCAACGATGTGCCCGTCTACGCGGACCTCTCCGGTGCCGAGGTGCACATATTCATCGCCTGGGGCTGGGTCAACGCGATTGTGCCCATCGCCAAGATCGACCCGGCGCAGAAACGCATCGACTTTGCCGGCAAGGGCGCCAGTCAGGACGCCCGCGCCGGCAACCGCTACTTCATCGAAAACGTGCGCGAGGCGCTGGACGCGCCGGGCGAGTGGTTCCTCGACAAGGCCAAGCGCGAGGTGCTCTACATCGCCGACAGTCCGAGTTTTTCCGGCGATGGCTCGATGCCGGTGGTCGCGGCAAGACTGGATCACCTGGTCCACTGCGCCGGCGATCGCGCTGCCGGGAAGTTCGTCGAGCACGTGCGCTTCACAGGCTTCCACTTCACCGATACGACGCACAACCTGCACGAGGAGTACTACACGCCCGATGACGCCTGCATCCGCCTATCGTTCGCGCGGAACGTCGAGGTCCGCAACTGCGGGTTCAGTTGGTGCGCCGGCTATGCGATGAAGTTGAGCGAGCGTGCCGAGCAGTGCGTCTTGGCGGAGAGCAAGCTCGAGCACATGGGCATGGGCGGGGTGATCACGCGGGGCAGCACCCAGGACCAGGCGCACCATTGTTCGGTGGTGGCCAATCAGATGGAGCATCTGGGCCTGATCTACAAGCATGTGGCGGGCGTCTACGTCACCTCCGGCAGCGACCACTACATTGCCCACAACCGCATCGCCGACATGCCGCGTTACGCCATCTCGCTCAAGAGCCAGGGCGTGGACAACCTGGCCCATCGCAACGTGGTGGAGTTCAACGACGTCAGCCACGCCAACATGGAAACCAGTGACACCGGCGCAATCGAGAGCCTGGGCTACGAACGCCAACCCAGCGGCAACGTCTTTCGTCACAACCGCATCCTCGACACCATCGGCATGGACACCACCGCCGAGGGCAAGATCCAGACGCCCCATTTCAGTTGGGGCATCTATCTCGACGACGGCAGCAGCGGGACCAGGGTGTACGGCAACATCGTCGCTCGCACCACCACCGGCGGCATCTGCATCCACGGCGGGAAGGACAACGTTTTCGAGAACAACATCCTGGTGGACGGCCGCGATCGGCAGATTCACCTGCACCCCGAGCGCGACCCGATGAGCGGCAATCGTTTCGTCCGCAACATCATCTGCTACTCGCGGCCCGAGGCGGAGATTTTCTACCTGTTCCAAGCGTGGAAAAAGGGCCAGCAGGGCCGATTCGACGAGAGTGATCACAATGTCTTCTGGCTCACCGCCGGCGACCTCAAAACGCTGGGCACGAAGAACACGCCCAACGGCCCGTTCGCCGCGTGGCGCGCGACGTACGACAAGAACTCCGTGATCGCCGACCCCGGGTTCGTGAACCCCGCCAAGGATGATTTCCGTCTCGCGCCGGACTCCCCCGCGTTGAAACTAGGCTTCAAGCCGATCCCGGTGGAGTTGATCGGGCCCGACGGCTGGGGCAAGCGCGGCTCGCCACTGAAGGCCGAAGCGGCGGCGCAATAGTGTGCGGCGCCGCGGCCCGCGACGGTCGCGGCCCGCGTGCAATCGACAACTCCGCGGCCCATGCGCATGCTTTTTCAACGGCTACGAATCAGATGCCGTCGAGCCGTCAGCCATGGCGGTATGAGGGGCGCCGCCGAGCAGTCTCCCCACTGCGCTGGTCCACAAACGCCGTATATCCGCGTGGATCGAGCCGCCCTTGATTCCGACGGCGAAGTCTCAGGGACAACAACCCGCGATCCAGCGCATAACGGCGTGCGATGGTTCGTGCCACCGTTGGCGGTCCTGCTCTCGGTGTTCCAGTCGATCTTGTGGATCTGGGCCAACGACGTCCGCCACGCGACGCTGGCGGGCACGCTCATCCCCGTGCTGGGTTTTGTCCTGCTGGTGCTGGCGGTGCTGGTGTTGAATCCGGCGCTGCGGCAGGCGACGCGCGTCATGCCCCGCGGGTTGTGCCCGCGCCCGCTGGGCCGCGCCGAGTTGGTGACGCTCTTCGCCGCCATGCTGGTGACCGCCGGCATCTCGACCTTCGGGCTCGCCGAGCAGTTGGTTCCCCAGATCGCGGCGCCCTTCGATCCCAACTGGAATACCCCGCAGCGCGGCTGGGAGAAAGCACTGGCGGGGGTCAACAAGAATCTCTACATCACCGACCCCGAGGCGATCCGGCAGTACCGCGAAGGCCTGGGCCCCGGCCCGCCGCCCGGAGCCGGCTGGCTCGTGTCCCTGCGCCACTACGCCCAGGTCGTCGGCGCCATTCCCTGGTCAATCTGGCTGCGACCGCTGGGTTACTGGTCCATCTTTGTCGCCGCGGCATACGGCCTGTTCTACAGCCTCACCCACATCACGCTCCCGCTCTGGTCCCGCCGCGAGCAGTTGATCTTCCCCCTGGCGAAACTGCCCGAGAGCGTCCTGCCCGACGCCGGCCGCGCACTCGGAGCCGTGCCGCGCATCTTCGGCGGGGTGGGCTTCTGGATCGGCTTCGGCGCCGTATTTTGCGTCCTGACTTGGAACGGCACCGTCCATTCCAAGTGGCTCAGTGGCGGCCTTCAGCCGATCACGCTGGGCATGCACACCGGCGGCGTCGCACAGGTGCTCCAAGGATCGTCCCTCGGCGGCCTGGGTGTAGCAATGCTCATTCTCTTCACCGCCACCAGCCTGGCGTTTCTGATCCCGGCGGAGATGAGCTTCTCGGTCTGGTTCTACTACCTCTATGGCCGCGGCGTGGTGCTGGCCGCGATCTGGATGGGCTATGGGGGATCGGTCGCGGACTTCCCCAGCGATTACTACTGGAACACCAACTTCACGTCCGCGCAGGGCAGCGGCGCGATCTTCACCTTCTCGGCGATCAGCCTGGCGCGCTGCCTGCTGGATTTCCGGCGACTGGCGGCGGGACGCACGCTGGGGCAGAAGGCGCTGATCGCCGCGCCCATCGCCGGACTGGTCGTGAGCATGGCGGTGCTGACCGCATGGCTGAAGTGGAACAACTTGGGCTGGGGCTGGGCACTGATCTTCGTGCTGGTGATGACGCTGCTGACGGTGGGCCTGATGCGGATGGTCGCGGAGAGCGGCATCTACTGGATCCAGACGCACACCGGATTCTTCCACCTCTACAAGATGTTTGGCTTGAGCCAGGTCCTCGCGCCGGCGATCGCCGCGCCGATCTTTACCATCTATGCCCTGTTGTTCCTGGACGTCAAGTGCTTGCTGGCGCCGAACCTGCTCAACGCCGCCAAGCTCCGCGAATCGGTCGGCGGCAGCCGGACTACGTTCCACCTCACCATCGTGACAAGCGTCATCGCCAGCGTGGTGGTTTCGATCTTTTTCGCCATCTTCCTCGCCTACCTGCGCGGCGCCGACCAGATGCACAATTGGTTCTATTCGATCTGCCAGACCCGCGTTCTGGACACCGCACGCAACATCGCCGAGCAGGCCCCAGAGGGCGCCAATCCCGTCAACACCGGCTGGTTCGGCTTCGGCTGCGTCTGGGTGGTGGTGACCATGCTGCTCCGACGGCAGTTCTTCTGGGTGCCCCACCCACTGGGTTACATCATGCTCATCAACCCGCTGATGGACCAGCTCTGGTTGAGTTTCTTCATCGCCTGGATGCTCAAGAGGGTCGTGGTCAAATACGGCGGCAAAGCCACATTTGAGAAGGCTCGCGGCGTGGCGGTAGGCGCAATCACCGGCGAACTGACCGCCATCGTCGTGTGGATCACCATCGCGCTCCTGGCGGACATCGCCATGCCCTACATCACGATCGATCGGTATGGACCGTAGCCGTCAGCGTGCTTGGCCATACACTACGAAACGCGCAGGCACCGATGTTCATCGAACCCCTTCTCCAAGTCTTGATCCAAGGCGAGTGAGGGAATCCCGACGGCTCGGGTGTGGTTCCACGACTGCTCGTAAATTCGGCTGCGTCCGATACACAGGCGGACGTGGAGTAGTGCAAGGGCCGAGAGGTTCGGGGCACTGCCGATGGCCGGGATCCGCCGTTGCGAAAAACGCAGCACCCAAGACAACCACCAATGCCCGCGCCAAACTGCAATGAAATCCTTGATGTTCGGCCAAATCGGCGTGTTTCGAGTTGGCCCCGCCGACCCCGGAGGTCGTCAACCCGCGTTCATGGCTCAATAATGAGGGGGACCTCTGAATAACCCGGTACGAAATCCCCCCCGCCCGGCGCTGAATCGGCAAAGGAGCCCGCGATGGAACGCAAGACTCAAGAGCCGATGCTGATCGATGCGGTGATTCACGACATCGGCGACCCCAGGATGACCGCCAAGCTGGACCAACTCGACAAGGCCGTGCCCTGGGACAAGTTGGCGGCGCCGATCCAGGCGACCTACGCCAACACCACCCACGCCGGCGGCCGGTCCAACGTGCCGGTGGTGATGATGCTCAAGGTGATGATGCTGCAGAAGTGGTTCAACCTCAGCGACCCCATGGCCGAGGGGATGCTGCGCGATCGGATCAGCTTCCGTCGCTTTGTCGGCATCGGCCTGAGCGATGACGTTGTCGACGAGACTTCGCTGGTGCGGTTCCGCAACCGGCTGCGCCAACACGGCCTGACGGCGGCGCTGTTCGACGCGGTGGCGGGGCACTTGAAAGAGGCGGGGCTGATCGTCAACGAGGGGACGCTGGTGGACGCCACGATCATCGAAGCCCCGCGTGGGCAGACGCGCGAGGATGGTCTGACCCACACCAAGGACCCGGGCGCCACCTACACCAAGAAGCACGGCCGGACCTACCACGGCTACAAGGCGCACATCGCCGCCGACGGCAACGGGATGATTACGGACTACCGCTTCGACACCGCCTCGCCGCACGACGGCAAGCACGCCGACGATCTGATGGCGGGCGAGCCCAACGATGGATCGGTGTTCGCCGACAGCGCGTACATGGACGGCAAACGCAAGGCGGCGTTGGAGAAGCGCGGCATCTTCTGCGGGATCATCCAGCGGCGGGTGCGTGGTCAGGCCGACCTGACCCAGGAGCAGAAGGCGCACAACAAGCTGTGCTCCAAGTTCCGGGCCTTCGTGGAACACCCCTTCGCCTGGATGAAACGCAGCGGCTCGCTGCGGCGGACGCGTTACCGAGGCCTGGCCCGCAACGCCCTGGACTTCGTGCTGACGGCGATCACCTACAACTTCAGGAGAACTTTTTCACTGTCGGCGTGAGGTCGGCGCGATCGGTGCGCGCCTAGCGCGGCGGAAAGCCCAATCCCGCCGCGGAAAACCAGCGAGGAATCCCGTTGGGGCCGGTTGCCCGGCCTGGCGATCGACTTGTTTCAAGGAAAAACGAAAACGAAGGCGTTATTCAGGACTCCCGAGGGTCGAGTGAATTCGATGTGCGGGCCTGAAACGAAAGCAGGCCAGCCTCAAGTGGCTGGCCTGCTTCTAGCGGGGGCAGGATTCGAACCTGCGACCTCCGGGTTGTGAGCTTTGCGGTATCTAACTGTAGAGCGGGATCTAGCGGGGCGCGCTCCCGCTCTATGCGGACCCGGGGCGCGACGAAGTGCCACCTTACTCCGAAAAAGATGGGTTGTTTAGCGCACAGGGTGAATTGCACTCGCCAAGTGATCCAGCCCTTGGTCAAGTTCGCTCTTCAATTCCCGCGCGTCGAGCCAGGAAACTAGCCGGCCTCGGTGGCGGGTGAGGCCGACTAGCTTCCCGGCTCTACGCGCGGAGCCCTCACCAGAATCTGACCAACCACCACCTCGAAATGATCCAGCACCTCGGGCGTGAGCTGGCAGCACCGCTCGCCCCACGCCGTCTCCTCGGTCGCCGGGCCGGTGAGGTACCGCCACACGTGGGCCAGGGCCGGGTTCCGCAGGCACCGCATCGACCGCTCCACCCACGACTCGTCGAAGACCCGGATCTGGTTCTGGTCCGCGATGCCCAGCCGCTGCCGGAAGGCCTGGAGCGACTCCTCCTGCCGCACCGCCCGGCTCACCGTCACCAGCTTCCCGTCGATCGCGATGCCCGCCACCGAGGCCAGG